>NZ_JBHVGB010000068.1:0-27170 GCF_042801335.1 Nocardioides sp. NPDC057577
GAGTCGGCTCGTCATAACGAGCCGACTCGGCAGGGTTTTCGGTCACAACGAGCCGACTCGGCGCTCAGGAGTTGACGGTGATGGGCTCGCCGCCGGAGACCAGGCGCCAGTCGACCGAGGCGAACGCGGCGGGGTCGATGACCTGGTGCTCGGTGACCCAGTCGATGATCAGCTGCCGGATCTCGACCTGCTGGTTGTAGACCACAGGGGCGTCGGTGACGTGCGGGAAGCCGCCACCACCGGACTGGCGATAGTTGTTGATCGCGAGCACGAACTCCTGCGCGTCGGTCACCGCGACGCCGCCGTAGGCGAGGTCGGTGATCCGCGAGCCGACCGCACCTGCGATGTCGATGTCGTAGGTCAGGGCCGCGTCCAAGCCGGCGATCGTGTCGAAGTTGTAGTCGGGGGTGCCGTTGGGCGCGGTGTCGGTCGGCGCGTTGGTCACGGCGTCGATCGGGAACGGGCCGGTGCCGCTGACTTGCTTGAAGTAGCGGGCCGTGAACTCGAGGTAGTCCTTGAGCTGGGCGCCGGTGATGCGCACCGCCATCAGGGTGTTGTCGTAGATGTAGAGGCCGGCGACGTCGCGTACGGTCACCTCTCCCGCCGGGAAAGCTGCGGCGCGGCTGAACGGAGCCGCGATCGAGATCACCGGCAGCTCGGCGTCGGCGTCGGAGCCGGTCAATGCCGCCTTGACCGCATCGGCCTGGACGAAGTTGACGAAATCGATGATGGGTACGTCCTCGACGACCGCCCGCGCGGCCAGCATCTCCACCGCCGAGCTGCCGACGACGGAGTTGACGTAGTCGATCACGACGTCGTGCTGCTCCTGCACAGCCGCCGAGACCTCCGGGTCGGGGTCGACGGTGTTGGAGTTCAGCGTCTGCGAGGTCGCCGACTCCAGGACCCAGCGAGGCCGGCCGTGACGCTTCTCCTGGCGTACGACCAGGTCCATCACCGAGACGCGCATGCCCCAGTAGAGCGGCTCGGTCAGCAGCACCTGCTTGCCGGTCTCGGTGTTGGTGACGAAGCGCTCGGTGATCTCCCTGTGGGCGTGGCCGACGAGGATCGCGTCGACGTCCGGCACCTGCTCGGCGACGAGGGTGGCGGCGTTCTCCGGGGGCAGGTCGTCACCGTAGGAGCTGGAGGTGTCGGCGCCGGAGTGGGCACTGATGATGACCAGGTCGCAGCCGGCCTTCTTGAGCTCGGGGACGAAGATCTTGGCCTGCTCGACCAGCCCCGGGAACTCCATCTTGCCCTCGACGTTGGCCTTGTCCCAGATCGCGATGCCGGGGTTGGTGAGCCCGAGCACGCCGACCTTGAGACGACGACCCCGACCGACCCGGAACTCCTTGATGACGTAGGGCGGGAAGACCGGCAGCTTGGTCGACGGGTCGACCGCGTTGGCGCCGAGCATCGGGAAGTTCACCTGCTCCTCGAACTTCCGGATCGTGTCGATGCCGTAGTTGAACTCGTGGTTGCCGAGCGCGGCGGCGTCGTAGCCGACCAGGTTCATCGCCCGCGCCATCGGGTGGATCGCGCCCTCGGTGATCGGGTCGATCCGGGCGTAGTAGTAGGCCAGCGGGGTGCCCTGGATGGTGTCTCCGGCGTCGATGGTGAGGATCGGCTCGCCGCGCCGCTCCTCACGGACGGCGTCGATCAGCGTCTTGACCTTGGCGACACCGATCTCGTTGCCGGCGCTGTTCGAGAACTCGGCGTTCTTGTAGTAGTCCCAGTTGAAGACGTTCCCGTGCAGGTCGGTCGTGCCGAGCACGGTCAGCCGGACGGTGTCGGGCCTGCCCGCGCCGTTCACACCATGGGCAGGGGCGGCGTAGCCGGCTGCGCTCAGCGCCGCGGCGCCCGTGACAGCAGCACCGGACAGGACAGAGCGGCGGGTGGCGTGAGGCATCGGTAACGTCCTTGCACGAGTAGGTAATCGACTGCAAGGCAATTCCTACCACCTCGGGCGCGACTTGGCGGCGCCTTTACCGTCAAGCAGCCAGATGCTTCTTCTTGACCGGCTTGCCGTCGAGGGTCACCAGACGGCGTTTCTTGACCGTCATCCCCTCGGGCAGGGTGCCCTCCTTGAGCATGCGGATCGGGCACCGCTTGCAGCGCGACTTCGACACGCAGCACTCCGTCTTGGGAGGCTTCCTCTTCTTGCCCACGCTCGAAGGGTAACAGCCGGGTTAGGCGTGCCTTACTTCGTCGGAACCGCCACGATGAAGTCCCCGTCGGCCCGCTCGCCGGCCGCGTCGGAGGTGCGGTTGAGGAGAGTGCCGCCGGTCGCGATCGCGGTGGAGCCGCCGCCGTCGAGGTTCATGGCGTCCTCGGCGCCCAGGCTCTTCATCAGGACCACCTCCTCCGCGACCGTGAGGCCTTCGGAGACACCGGGCTGGCGACCGTCGACGGTCACGAGCAGGAGCCGGCCGCGGCGGTCGATGCCCGCCATCGTGCGGGGCTGCCGGATCTCGGCCCAGGCGTAGTTGAACGACAGGTCGGCGGGATCGATGACACCTTCCGCGGCCGCATCGATGTCGGTGCGCCCGTCGGTGACCAGGTTGGGGGCGGCGCTCACGATCGAGGTGCGCGGGGTCAGCGGGACTCGGCGCCCCGTGGCGTCGCGGACCGACTCGGCCACCGGCAGCCGGCTCCCGACGGTGGCGTGGGCGGCGAGCCACTCCCCGGCCGCACCGACGCCCTGGACCACGCTGCCGCCCTCGGGCACGGTGCCACCCCGGGTGCCGACGGCGGTGACGAGGTCGTCGTCGTCGAGCACGACCTGGGTGCCCTCGCCGGCGGGCAGCGACGCACCGAGCCGTGGCGTGAAGAGCACCAGCTCCGAGGCGGTCCGGCAGGTCACGTCCTGGCGAGGCTCGGTGGTGGGCGTGGCTCCCGGGCGGCCGCAGTTGCGGATCACGCCGGGTGTGCGGTTGATCCCGTTGACCGGCTGCACGGATCGGCCGCTGCGTACCTCGACCTTCGCCGTCAGGCGGGTGATCCGCGCAGGCCCGTTGCCGAGCACGATGCCGGTGCGCGAACCGGCGTCCATCGCCTCGAGCTGCCCGTCGTAGACCGCGATCCCCGCCGGAGCACCTTGGTAGCCGTCGGCATCCGAGGTGATGAAGAACCCGCCGTTGACCGCCACGGTCGCGCCCAGCGCACCACTGACGTCCGACAGCTTCTGCCGCTTCGCGAGCGTGCCGTGATGGGTGCCGTACACCTCACCGTCGTACGTCCGCGGGTCGATGACCGCGACGTGGATCTGCTGGGCGTCGGCCGGGGTGTCGACGTCGTAGCCGGTCCAGGCGGCCACCGCGGTCGGGAAGCCGAGCGCCTTGAGCGCCGTGACCGCCGACCCAGCCTCGGCCTGCGTCGCGTACTCCCCCGTCCGCACACGTACGCCCTGCAGTCCGCCGGGGGTGTCGGCGTAGTCCGGCCAGCGGACGTCGTCGAGCCGCGGCTCGTAGCCCGCCGCACGCAACCGGCCGGCGGTCTCCTGGGCCCATGCGCGCGGGCCGACGCCCGCGTTGGCCGGGCCACCGGTGATCGAGCTGGTCACCGGGTGCTGGAGGGTGACGGTCCAGAACGGGGCGCTGGCGGTGTCCTCGAGAACGCCCGTACGCAGCCTCACCCCGTCCGCGAGCGATGACGATGTCCACTCGATCCGGTCGGTCCAGGAGTGGGCGGGCGAGTGGGCGGGCGCGTGGACGGGCGCGGGCGCGTCGGCGCGGGCAACGCCCGGGACGACGGCGACGACGGCGGCCAGGGCGACGCCACTGGCGAGAAGGCGAGCAGTCTTCGGCATGCGCGGGAGGCTAGGAGTGCCCGCTGAACCCCCGTTGAACGCCGGACGTCAGCGCTGCGTCGGTTGCCCGGAGACGAGCTCCACGACCTCGGCGGCACAGCCCCAGCTCAACGTCACCCCGGCGCCGCCGTGGCCATAGCAGTGCACGACCCGGCCCTCGCGTTCCAGCCGGACCGAGGGCCGGGCCGGGCGTAGGCCGACCAGATGGGCCCGGACGTCGGCGTTCGCGATCTCCGGCACAGCCGCTGAGGCGTCGGCCAGGATCCGCTCGGCCGTACGTGGGTCCGGGCTCTGGTCCCAGGCGTGCGGCACCGACGTACCTCCGATCACGGTGTCGCCACCGCGCGGGAAGACGTAGGAGGGGGCGTCGCCATCGGCTTCCAGCCACTCCTCGGTGGCGCCCGGCCCGAGGACGACGATCTGGCCCTGGACCGGGTAGAGGCTGGTGTCGCCGACCAGCTCCCGCGAGCCGAGGCCGGTCGCGTTGACCACGACGTCGGCGTCCAGACTCGCCAGGTCGTCGACGGTCCCGGTCGTGATGCTGCCGCCTGCCTGGGTGACCCGCCGCTCGAGCCACGGCAGGTAGACCGGCATCTCGGCGATCGGCGCGGTGAACTCGGCGCGGCCCTCGGTGACGGTCAGGTCGGTGAGCGGCGCGGCCCACCACAGGTCGGCCTCGGGGTTGTGCTGCGTGCCGTGCACCATGCGTACGCCGGCCTCCGGCTCCTCCTCGGCCAGCCGGGCGAGCTCGCCGAAGGTCTCGGCCGCCCAGACGGTCACCCGGTCGCGCGGCTCGGCGAGGTAGGGGAACCAGAACCCGCCGGCCACCGCCGAGGTGGTCCCGCTCGTCCGCTCCCGGCCGATCACGCTGACCTCGTGGCCGGCCTCCACCAGCCGTACCGCGCACGAGAGCCCGATGACTCCGGCTCCGACCACCGTTACCCGCATGCTCGGCAGGCTACTCGCCTCACGCGGCGAGTCGACGGGCCAGCACCGGGATGACGATTGCGGCGGTGACGACGTGCAGGAGCATCAGGACGACCGCGCTGGCGGCGTCGAAGCCGAAGGTGACGTCAGGGACGAGCGAGGCGATGGTCAGCACGACGGTGGTGACCACGAACGTACGTCGCGGACGGCGGGCCACGCGGGCCATCACCGCGGCCATCGCGACCCCGATGAGCGAGAAGAGGGCGGTCAGCTGGGCGTAGCCGGCGAGCGGGATCGTGCCGCTGGCGGTCTCGAAGCTCACCCCGGCCGCCGAGGCGGCCGCGGCGAGGACGGTGACGACCGCGCTGGCGACGACAGTGGCACCGAGGCCGTGGAGCCAGACAGGCTTGCGGGCGGCGGCGCGGGTCGAGCGGGTGGTCTGCTGGGCGGTGGTGATCGTGGACATCTCTGGTCTCCCGTGAGTGGCGGGAGGCGCCGTCCGCCTCCCTCTGCCCATGTCACGAACGGCCACGCACTCGGATCGACACGACTCCCGAAGTTTTTTCGGGAGCCGTGTCGATCCTCGACTCAGGAGAGGCCGTTGGCCTTGCGGATGACCTCGACGATGTCGGCCATGATCTCGGTGAGGCTGAAGTCCTTGGGCGTGTAGACCGCCGCGACCCCCGACTCGATCAGCGTCTTGGCGTCGGACTCGGGCACGATGCCGCCGACGATGACGGGTACGTCACCCAGACCCGCCGCGCGCAGCCCCTCGACCACCGACGGCACGAGCGACATGTGCGAGCCGGAGAGGATGGAGAGCCCGACGACGTGTACGTCCTCGGCGACCGCCGCTGCGACGATCTGCTCCGGGGTGAGCCGGATGCCCTGGTAGATGACCTCGAAGCCGGCGTCACGGGCCCGGACGGCGACCTGCTCGGCACCGTTGGAGTGACCGTCCAGACCCGGCTTGCCGACGAGCATGCGCAGCTTGACGCCGAGCTCCTCGCCGGTGGCCTTGACCCGGTCGCGTACGGCCGACAGCTCGGCTCCGGCCTCCGCGGCACCGACGGCGCCGGAGACGCCGGTGGGCGCCCGGAACTCGCCGAAGACCTCGCGCAGGGTGCCGGCCCACTCCCCCGTGGTCGCGCCCGCGCGGGCGGCTTCCAACGTCGCCGACATCAGGTTGGCGTCGGTCTTCGCGGCGGCGGCCAGAGCGGCCAGCGCCTCGGCGACGGCCGTCTCGTCTCGCTCGCCCTTCCAGGCCTCGAGGGAGGCCTTGGCGGCCTCCTCGGCGCGCGGGTCGGCAACCATGATCGCGGCGTCCAGGTCCGCGGTCAGCGGGCTCGGCTCGGTGGTCGTGAACTTGTTGACGCCGACGATGATCTCCTCGCCGGACTCGATGGCGGCGCGACGGCGCGCGTGCGAGGAGACCAGCTCGGACTTCATGTAGCCGGTGTCGACCGCGGCGATCGCTCCGCCCATGGCCTGGACGCGGTCGATCTCCTCCTTGGCGCCCGCGACGAGCTCGGCCACCTTGGCCTCGACGACCGGCGAGCCGTCGAAGAGGTCGCCGTACTCCAGCAGGTCGGACTCGTAGGCCAGCACCTGCTGCAGGCGCAGCGACCACTGCTGGTCCCACGGACGCGGGAGGCCGAGCGCCTCGTTCCAGGCGGGCAGCTGCACCGCGCGCGCCCGCGCGTTCTTGGACAGCGTCACGGCGAGCATCTCCAGCACGATCCGCTGGACGTTGTTCTCCGGCTGCGCCTCGGTCAGGCCGAGGGAGTTGACCTGCACGCCGTAGCGGAACCGGCGCATCTTCGGGTCCTCGACCCCGTAGCGCTCACGGGTGATCTCGTCCCACAGCTCGACGAAGGCGCGCATCTTGCACATCTCCTCGACGAACCGCACGCCCGCGTTGACGAAGAACGAGATCCGGCCGACGACCTTGCCGAAGTCCTCCTCGGAGACTTGGCCGGAGGCCTTGACCTGGTCGAGGACCGAGATGGCGGTGCACATCGCGTAGGCGATCTCCTGCACCGGAGTCGCGCCGGCCTCCTGCAGGTGGTAGCTGCAGATGTTGATCGGGTTCCACTTCGGGATCTGGTGGACCGTGTAGGCGATCATGTCGCTGATCAGCCGCAGGGAGTGCTCCGGCGGGAAGACGTACGTCCCCCGGGAGAGATACTCCTTGATGATGTCGTTCTGGGTGGTGCCGGCCAGCTTGGCGGCCACCTCGACCGGGTCCATCCCGGGGTTCTGCTCCTCGGCGGCGACCTGATACATCGCGAGCAGCCACATGGCGGTCGCGTTGATCGTCATCGAGGTGTTCATCTCGGTGAGCGGGATCTGGTCGAAGAGCTTGCGCATCTCCCCCATGTGCATGATCGGGACGCCCACCTTGCCGACCTCGCCGCGAGCGAGGATGCTGTCCGGGTCGTAGCCGGTCTGCGTGGGCAGGTCGAAGGCGACCGAGAGACCGGTCTGGCCCTTGGCCAGGTTGGTGCGGTAGAGCTCGTTGGACGCCTCGGCGGTCGAGTGGCCGGCGTACGTCCGCATCAGCCAGGAGCGATCCTTCGCCGGGCGGCTGCTCTGTCCCGAAGGCGTGGTGTCCGTCATAAGAGGCATGCTAGCCCTTCGGTTACCGATCAGTAACCGGCTCCGGTGTGGAAGATGTCACTCCCTTTACCGACTACGCGATGAGCGGTGAGTTCTCCACCTCGAGCACACGATAGAGCCTGGAGAGGTGGAGCATCCGGCGCACCGCCGGGGTGCAGCCCTGCAGGGTGAGGCGGCGGCCCTCGGCATGGGCCTGCCGGGTCGCGACGGCGAGCAGCTTCAGCGCCGTCACGTCGGCACTGTTCACGCCGGAGACGTCGAGCACGACGTCTCCCTCCACCGAGTCGAGATGGTCGTAGATCACGCTGCGTGCCATCCAGGTGCTGCGTACGTCGAAATCTCCGCTCAGCACCAGCGTCGGCCCGTCGATCAAGATCTCCATGCCCTGCCTCCATCCCCCGGGAAGTGGATTGCCCTACACAGAAGCTCTACGCATCACATGCCGCTCCCTCTCGCCAACTATGACGCGCGGCAGCTCCGATTGGTTGCACCGCACCAGCCTCATTGGTCACTCGCGTCACTATTTTCTGTCAAATGACCACGCTCGCCGACAAGTGGCCCGTCCGCATAGGCTCAGCGCATGGTCAACCTGACACGCATCTACACCCGAACCGGCGACGCCGGTGAGACCCGGCTCGGCGACATGAGCCTGACCGCCAAGACCGATCTGCGGCTGGAGGCGTACGCGACGACCGATGAGGCCGGGGCGGCCATCGGTGTCGCACTGGCTCACGGCGGCATCGACGAGGACGTCGTGAAGGTGCTGACGACCGTCCAGAACGACCTCTTCGACGTCGGCGCCGACCTCTCCACCCCGGTCGTCGCCGACCCCGAGTATCCGCCGCTGCGCGTCGAGCAGGCCTACGTCGACCGGCTCGAGGCCTGGTGCGACGAATACAACGAGTCGCTGGAGAAGCTCCGCTCGTTCATCCTCTCCGGCGGCACCGTGGCCGCGGCCCACCTGCACGTGGCCCGCACCGTCGTGCGCCGCGCGGAGCGGGCGGCCTGGGCTGCGTACGAGGTCCACGGCGAGACGATGAACAAGCTCGCCCTGACCTACCTCAACCGGCTCAGCGACCTGCTCTTCATCCTCGCCCGGCACGCCAACCGCGAGCAGGGCGACGTCCTGTGGGTTCCGGGCGGCGAACGCTAGCTCACAGCCAGCCGCGGCGACCCGCCTCGTAGCCGAGCTGGAGGCGGGTGTCGACCTGCGCGCGGTCCATCATCTGGCGCACCCGCCGCTGGACCGTACGCAGCGACAGCCCGAGCTGGGCCCCGATGGAGGCGTCGGTCAGGCCGGCGAGCAGTAGCGAGAGCACCTTGGTGTCCAGGGGCTCGAGGCGATCGGCCGCCGTCTCGACCGTGCCCTCGGGGGTCGCGACGAGCTTCGGAGCCGAGGTCCAGATCAGATCGAAGAGGGCGAGGATCGCGTCGAGGAGACCGCTGGGGTGGAGCAGCAGCGCGTCCTGGACCGTGTTGTGCTCGCTGTTCATGAGCGGGATCAGAGCGATCTCCCGGTCGACGATGAAAGCACGCAGCGGCACCGTCGGCACCACCCGCAGCTCGATCCCGATCTCGAGGCCGGAGTCGATGCTCTCGTAGATGCCCGGGGTGTCGAAGACGGAACGCTCGAGCACGATGTCGTGCCTGACCCCGCGTTCGAGCGCGGCCCGCTCGGCCTCGTCGGCGTCCTCCCGGGTGACGACGGCGGCCTGCGGCTTCTGCAGCGCCTGGATGCACTTCTTGGCCGAGTACTGCAGCTGGGCGAACCGCTGGGCGATCGCCTCGGTGCCGTGCACGACGTCGACGACGTCGGCGACGTCCCGGCGGGCGACCGAGCCGCGATAGAGCCCGGCGAGCTCGGTCATCTCCACCTGCGCGCGGCGCAGCTCGTCCTGGCGCTGGACGAGCAGCGCCCCGAGCGCCACGGCCGGCGGGGAGGCGACGTAGCGGTCCTGGCCGGCCGAGGCCCGAGCGACCAAGCCCTTCCCCTCCAGCGCGGACAGCACCGCCGAGACCGCGTAGGCGTCCAGGTCGGCCGCCTCGGCCAGCTCTTCGAGGTTTGCCGACGGCGCGGCGACCAGCTGGCGGTAGACCGTCTCTTCGAGATTGTCGAGACCGAGCGCATCAAGCATCCGAGATGCCTTCCGTGGCGGGGGAACGAACGACGGCCATCATGGCAGATATACGACACGTCACATTCCCGCCATGGCGGTTCGACTTGCATTCACCGCCAACTTGGCCGAAAGTATTCATCGCCACCTCGGTCCGGATCCCCCCGCTCGGATCGAGGTGGCTTTACTTTTGCGCGACAAAGTCGTCGTGATCGGTTCGGATCCGGTTGTCCGGGGCTGATGTCCGGCTTGCGCCTATGCATGCCGATGAATGCACCGCAACCCCGCGGTGGTGCACCGATGGTCTAGACCACTACCACCGCAACGAACGAGACGCTGCTCACCACGAGCGTCCACGAAGTCGCAGAACCCGCCTCATGCTGGAAGAATGGATCGGGTGCCCTTGCTCGAAGCTCTCACGAACGACCTGCTCCGCGAGACCTTCGACCCCCAGACCATCGAGCGTGCCGAGGCTTACGCCGCCCAGGGCCGGGTCGGTGAGCCCCGGATCACCGAGATCGGCAGCAGTGCGCTGCGAGCGGCAGCCGAGGTCAGAGGCACCAGCCCCGCGCCCTACCGCGTGACCCTCAACCTGGATTCCAGGAACGGCGTCGTCAGGGCGACCAGCTCGTGCAGCTGCCCCGTGCACAACAACTGCAAGCACGGCGCTGCCCTCGGTCTGGTCCTCGCCGGCTCGCGCGCCGCGGCGACGCCGATGGGCCCGTCGTGGGAGACGGAGCTGCGTACGCTCCTGGGCCAGCTCGCCGAGGACAACAAGCCCGAGGACGACCTGCCCGCGCTGGCGCTCGAGATCGACGTGCACAGCCCGCGGTCGGCCGTGGCGGGCTCCCCCACCGTCGAGCTGCGCCCGATGCGCATGGGCAACCGCGAGCGCTGGGCGAAGACCGGTGCCGACTGGGGCAACATTCCCAACGCGGTACCTGGCAAGGACTTCCCTCGCAGCCAACTGCTCCCCCTGCAGGAGCTGGCCCGCCAGCTGCGGTCTGACCGGCTGCTCTACGCCCGCGGCTCCTCGCTCAGCCTCGCCGACTTCGGCGAGCACGCGGTCAGCCTGCTCCGCGACGCGATCCGTGGCGGTGTGACCGTCCTGCCCGGCGAGAACGTACGCGGCGTGGTGATCTTCGACGAGCCGCTCTCGCTCGCCGGCGAGCTGCGCCGCGAGGACGGCGAGGCGGTCCTCCGCTTCGGCCTCGCACATGCTGACCGGGTCTACGCCGGCCCGACGGTGCTCCCGATCGGTCGCCCGACCCGCTCGGTGGGCGTGCTCGATGCCGGGGTCCTGCATCTCGCTGATCTGTCCGGACCGCTGTCGACCCACGCACAGCGGCTGGTGACCGCCCGGGACCCGCTGACCGTCCCGGAGGCCGAGATCGGCACGCTGAGCGCCCTGCTGGGCCCGCTGGCCCGCCTGGTGCCGCTGCGCTCGACCGACGACTCCCTCGACATCCCTGATCCGCCCGCACCGCGCCTGACCCTGACGGTCACCTGGCGCAGCTCGACGCATGCCACGCTCGGCTGGACCTGGGCCTACGGCGTACGTCACTACCCGGTGGACTCCCGCGAGGACCTCGGCCTGGTCCGCGACCCGGCCGAGGAGGCCGCGCTGCGCGCCAAGGTCTCCACGGAGCTGCTCCGCAAGCAGGAAGTTCGCGACGGCGACGCCCTCGCGCTCGCGATCCACGACCTGCCGGCGCTGCGCGAGGTCGAGGGCGTCGAGGTCACCGAGGTCGAGCGGCCCGACTTCCGCGAGACCGACGAGGACCCTGAGATCTCCTTCGAGATCACCTCGCCCGACGGTGCTGCCGTGGCCGGGCAGGACTGGCTCGACCTGCAGGTCGTGATCCGGATCGGCGCCGAGGCCGTCCCGCTTCCGGACGTACTCGGGGCACTGACCCGCGGCGACGACCACCTGATCCTCCCCAGCGGCACCTACATCACCACCGACCGCCCCGAGCTCGACCGGCTGCGCAACGTCGTCGAGGCCGCCGGACAGCTCCACGAGCGCACCGGCGACGGGATCGCGGTCGGCAAGCACGACCTCGGCGTCTGGGCCGAGCTCGCCGAGCTCGGCGTGGTCGACCAGCAGGCCGCCGAATGGGTCCAGCGCGCCCAGGCCCTGCGGGACCTTCGCGAGATCCCCCGGCCGGAGCCGACCGGGCTGGCGACCGAGCTGCGCCACTACCAGCTCGACGGCTTCCATTGGCTGGCGTTCCTGCACGAGCAGGGTCTCGGCGGGATCCTCGCCGACGACATGGGTCTGGGCAAGACGCTCCAGGTGCTGGCCACGATCTCCCACGCCGTGCATACGCAGCCGGAGACGCGCACGCCCTACCTCGTGGTGGCGCCCACCAGCGTCGTACCCGCCTGGGTCCAGGAGGCCCGCCGCCACACCCCTGGCCTCCGGGTGAGCACGGTGAGCAAGCGCGTGGACTCCGTGGCCGAGGCCCGCGAGGACGCCGACGTCGTCGTCACGACCTACGCCATCCTCCGGCTCGAGCAGGACGCCTTCGCCGGGCGCCCCTGGGCCGGTCTCGTCCTCGACGAGGCCCAGCAGGTCAAGAACCACCAGTCCAAGACGTACGCAGCTGCCCGCCGCATCGATGCCCGCTGGCGCCTCGCGGTGACGGGCACGCCGTTCGAGAACCGGCTGATGGAGCTGTGGGCGCTGCTCTCGATCACGGCGCCGGGGCTCTACCCCAGCCCTCGGCTGTTCCGCGACACGGTGGTCTCTCCCGTGGAGAAGTCGGGCGACGACGGCGCGCTGCGCCGGTTCCGGACCCGCCTGCGGCCGTTCCTGCTGCGGCGTACGAAGGAGCTCGTCGCCGACGACCTGCCGCCCAAGCAGGAGCAGGTGCTCGGCGTCGACCTCAACCCGGTCCACCGCAAGATCTACGACGCCCACCTGGCCAAGGAGCGGCAGCGGATCCTGCACCTGCTCGACGACTTCAACGACAACCGGGTCGCGATCCTCAGCGCGCTGACCAGGCTGCGGCAGCTCTCCCTCGACCCCGGTCTCGTCGACCCCGAGGACGACGACGTCGGCTCCGCCAAGCTCGACACCCTCGTCGACCACATCGAGGAGCTCGCCGCCGAAGGCCACAAGGCGCTGGTCTTCAGCCAGTTCACCTCGTTCCTCGGCCGGGCGCGCACCCGGCTCGCCGATGCCGGCATCGACGCCGCCTACCTCGACGGCGGCACGCGCGACCGCGGCGCGGTCATCGAGAGCTTCCGCGAGGGCGACGCCCCGGTCTTCCTGATCTCCCTGAAGGCCGGCGGCGTCGGCCTGACCCTCACCGAGGCCGACTACGTCTTCGTGCTCGACCCCTGGTGGAACCCCGCCGCCGAGGCCCAGGCCGTCGACCGAGCCCACCGCATCGGCCAGACCCAGCACGTCATGGTCTACCGGCTGGTGTCCACCGACACGATCGAGGAGAAGGTCATGGAGCTCAAGGAGCGCAAGGCCGAGCTCTTCGCGAAGGTCGTCGACGGCGAAGGCGCCATGGGATCGACCATCGGCGCCGACGACATCCGCGCCCTCTTCGACTAACGGGCAACCGGGCGAAGCCCGTCTGGTGTAGCCGAGTCGGCGCATCTGCATGCCTTGGAGCGAAGCGAAGCGAGCGAGGCGTGCAGATGCGCCGACTCGGCTCGTACCCGATCGGGCCCATTCCTCCCATGTAACACGTCGTTCGTAGGACTACTCGCCCTATCTGAACGACCGGATAGTCCTACGAACAGCGTGTTACACCGCCCGCCGCCGCGCCACCGTCGCCGCCAGAGCGGCCGCAGGGAGCATGAGGACGGCGACGACGAGGAGAGCCCGCAGGGTGCCGACCTGGTCCCCGATGGCCCCCAGGATCGGCGGGAAGCCGAGGAAGGCTCCGTAGGCCAGCGTGGAGACGACCGAGACGCGAGCAGCGGCCCGGGTCTCGTCGTCGGCGGCGATGCTGATCCCCAGGGGGAAGCCGAGGGCCGCGCCGAAGCCCCACAGGACGATCCCGGCCAGCGCGAGCCCGAACGAGCCGGCGAACACCGTCAGCACGATCCCGACTCCCGCCAGCGCCGCCGAGGCGATCAGAACCGGCTGCCGACCGATCCTGTCGATCACCTTCGCGCCCGCGAAACGGGCAAGGCTCATGCAGAAGACGAATGCCGCATAGCAGGCCACCCCGACCCGGTGGCTCACGTCGTAGCCGTCGATCATCGCCAGCGACACCCAGTCGTTGGCGCTCCCCTCGGCGGCGGCGAAGGCGAGCACCATCAGCCCCAGCAGCAGCGTCTGGGGCGAGCGCCAGGCGGCGATCAGCTCGCGCCGCGGCGAGTGCCCCTCCGGGGGCGGCTCCGCCGGGAGGAACCCCAGGGTCCCCCACCAGCAGACCGCCAGCGCGACGGCCGCGACCCCGGCGATGTGCCACACCGTCGGCAGCGTGCCCACCAGGGCGATGCCCAGCAGTCCACCGAGCACGGTCCCGACGCTCCACATCGCGTGCAGCTGCGGCATCAGCGTCTTGCCACCGCGCCGCTCGACCGCGGCACCCTCGACGTTCATGGCGACGTCCCAGACCCCATAACCGACGCCGTACGCCACCAGGAACAGCGCCACCAGCCATGCCTGCTCCAGCCAGCTCCCAGAGATCGCCACGAGGGTCAGGGCGGCGACACAGAGCACCGCGCAGCGGCGTACGACCCGGGCAGCGCCCCAGCGCATCACCAGTCCCCCGGCGAGCGGCAGCGCGGCGACGGAGCCGATGCCCATCGCCAGCAGCATCAGACCGACGGCCGAGTTGTTCAGACCGAGGCTCTCGCGGAGCGCGGGGATGCGGGAGATGAAGGTCGCGGACAGCAGACCGTTGGTGGCGAACGCCACCACTGATCCGGCCTGGGCACGGCGGAGAGGCGTCACGAGTAAAGGCTAGTGGGCCCTGGGCCGCGTCCAGGTGCGGGGGATCAGTCCCGCTTCTTCTCGTACGGCCCGCCACGCCCGAAGATCGGCAGCACCCACGGCTGACGCAGCGGGGCGCCGGCGAGCGCGACGACCGCGAAGGCAGTCGCGAGGACCCAGGCGATCCCGTAGAGCGCGCCACCGAGCCCGAAGGTCACGATCGTGACGGCGAGCAGGGTGAGCTGCAGGTTGAGGGCGCCGGCGGCGTGGTGCTTCACGAACTCGGAGCGCTTGCCGACGGTGTAGTAGAGGATCGCGGGACCGACGACGATCGGCACCCAGGTCGTGGCCTGGGCGAGGGCAGCCAGGAGCCGCTCCTCGGTGGTCGGCGGCGGCAGCAGGTCGCGGGCGGGCTTCGCCGGCGCCGGAGCCGGGGTCGGCTGCGCGATCAGGTCGCGGGTGATCGGCTCCAGGGCGGCGTACGTCTTCGACTTCATGGTCAGGTCGAACCGGACGTCGAACTCGGCCTGGTCGAGCCGGCCGTCGGCGTAGGCGGCCTTGAGGACGTCGACCACACGGTCGCGGTCGGCGTCGGTGCAGCGCAGCTCGTCGCCGACGACCGGAGCCGACGGGACTGGCTGGGTGGGCGGGTTGGGCGGGATCGGGGCAGTTGAGGACATACCTCTACGATCCGCCGCAGATGCCTTCCGGACAATCAGGGAAGCCCCCGAATGCAAACCGACCGACCCCGGTGTTGTGCCGGAGACGGTCGGAGGAAGACGCTTTTAGAAAACGGTCCAGGTGGACCGCATCGGGCGGGACTCCAGCCAGGCCTGGAAGCCGATCAGGGTCTGCTGGTCCATCGCCAGGTCGATGTGCTCGCCCTTGACGTCGCAGGTCACGATCAGGCTCTCGGGGTAGAGGACGAGCTCCTCGATACCTTCGGGAGAGCGGCTGGAGACATAGACGATCTCGACCCGGCGCCAGACTCGTTTGGGCTTGGGCGAGAGCGAGAAGATCCGGAACCACTCCAGCTGCGCGTCACCAGAGTAGCGGCCGATGCCGATGACCCAACCGCGCCCGGGACTGGTGTCCCGGACGCGGTGGCTCAGTTCGAAGACGCCGCCGTTGCGAGCGAGCAGACGGCGGCGTACGGCGATCCCGATGCCATAGGCGAGGACAAGCAGAAGCAGGCAGGCCACGACGGCCAACAGCAGCTCCCACCATGCCATTCGGGTCCGCCCCTCTCTACCTTAAGAGGCCTTCTCGACAGCGCGGATGCGTGCCTCGGCACGACGGATGCGCTTCTCGGCGTCATTGTTGGTGCCGAGCAGGCGACGGGCCTCCTCGAGCTCGACCTCAGCCTGGCTGAGGTCGATCTCGTGGGCCAGCAGCACGTGCTCGGACAGGATCGAGACGCGGTCGTTGGCCACCGAGAGGAAGCCACCGTCGACGGTCGCGATGACCTCGGTGCCCTCCTCCGGAGTGATCTCCACGACCGCCTCGGTGAGTGCCGACAGCACCGGCGCGTGACCGCGCAGGACACCGACATCACCGTCGACCGTTCGGGCGATGACCATGGTGGCCCCGCCGCTCCAGACCACCCGGTCTGCAGCGACGAGCTCCACCTGAAGTGCGTCCGTCATCAGAGGCTCTTCTGGATCTCGGCCCACTTCGCCTCGACGTCGTCGAGGCCACCGCACATGAAGAACGCCTGCTCAGCGACGTGGTCGTACTCGCCGTCGGCGATCTTGTTGAACGCCTCGATGGTGTCCTTGACCGGAACCGTCGAGCCCTCGATGCCGGTGAACTGCTTGGCGACGTAGGTGTTCTGCGACAGGAACCGCTGGATCCGGCGAGCGCGGGAGACGATGATCCGGTCTTCCTCGGAGAGCTCGTCGACACCCAGGATCGCGATGATGTCCTGCAGCTCCTTGTTGCGCTGGAGGATCTGCTTGACGCGGACGGCGCAGTCGTAGTGGTCCTGACCGATGTACTGCGGGTCCAGGATTCGCGACGTCGAGGTCAGCGGGTCCACCGCCGGGTAGATACCCAGCGAAGCGATCTCACGGGAGAGCTCGGTGGTCGCGTCGAGGTGGGCGAACGTGGTCGCCGGAGCCGGGTCGGTGTAGTCGTCGGCCGGCACGTAGATCGCCTGCATCGAGGTGATCGAGTGACCACGCGTCGAGGTGATCCGCTCCTGGAGCAGACCCATCTCGTCGGCGAGGTTGGGCTGGTAACCCACGGCCGAAGGCATCCGGCCCAGCAGGGTCGAGACCTCGGAACCCGCCTGGGTGAACCGGAAGATGTTGTCGATGAACAGCAGCACGTCCTGGCCCTGGACGTCGCGGAAGTACTCCGCCATCGTCAGCGCCGAGAGGGCCACGCGAAGACGCGTGCCCGGCGGCTCGTCCATCTGGCCGAAGGTCAGGGCGACCTTGTCGTAGACGCCGGCCTCCTGCATCTCGTGGATGAGGTCGTTGCCCTCACGGGTGCGCTCGCCGACACCGGCGAACACGGAGACACCACCGTGGTTCTTGGCGACTCGGGCGATCATCTCCTGGATGAGGACGGTCTTGCCGACGCCCGCACCACCGAAGAGGCCGATCTTTCCACCGGTCACGTAGGGGGTGAGGAGGTCGATGACCTTGATGCCCGTCTCGAACATCTGGGTCTTGGACTCGAGCTGGTCGAAGGCCGGAGCCTTGCGGTGGATGCCCCAGCGCTCCTTGACCTCGACCGTTGCCGGGTCGACGTCGAGGATGTCACCGGTCGCGTTGAACACGTGGCCGAGGGTGACGTCACCCACGGGGACCGTGATCGGGGCGCCGGTGTCGGACACCGTGGCACCACGGACGACGCCGTCGGTCGGCTTCAGCGAGATGGCGCGGACCATGCCGTCACCGATGTGCTGAGCAACCTCGAGCGGGAGGATCGAGGTCTCACCGTTGACGGTGACCTCGACCTCGAGCTTGTTGTAGATTTCCGGCATGGCGTCGACGGGGAACTCCACGTCGACGACCGGGCCGATCACGCGGGCGATGCGGCCCGTCGTGGTCTTCTCGTCAACCTGTGCGGTCATTTTCTAGTCAGTCTTTCTGTGGGTTCTCAGTCGTTCGCAGCCTGGGCGTCGGCGAGCGCGTTCACGCCGCCGACGATCTCGCTGATCTCCTGGGTGATGCCTGCCTGGCGAGCCTGGTTGGCAACCCGGGTGAACTTCTTGATGAGCTCGTCGGCGTTGTCGGTAGCCGACTTCATCGCCTTCTGACGCTGAGCCAGCTCGGAGGCGGCCGCCTGCAGCAGCGCGAACCAGATCCGGCTCACGACGTACTGCGGGAGCAGCGAGTCGAGCACGGCCTCGGCCGACGGCTCGAACTCGTAGAGCGGCAGGACATCGCCCTCGGCCGGAGCCTCGGTGCCCTCCACGACCTCGAGAGGCAGAAGGCGTACGGCGGTGGGCTTCTGCGTCATCATGGTGATGAACCGCGTGTAGACCACGTGGACCTCGTCGACGCCGGGAGCGGCGGCCTTCTCGGCCTCGGCACCCTCGACGAAGACCTCGATCAGCTTCTCGCCGATCTCCTTCGCCGCCTCGTACTCCGGACGGTCCGAGAAGCCCGTCCAGGCCTGCGCCACGGGACGGCTGCGGAACTTGTAGAAAGCCTCCGCCTTGCGTCCGGTGACGTAAAGGTCGACGTCCTTGCCCTCGGCCTTGAGCTTCTCGACCAGACCCTCGGCCTCCTTGAGCACGCTCGAGGAGTAGGAGCCGGCCAGACCCCGGTCGCTGGTGACCACCAGCACGGCGGCGCGGGTGGGCGCCTCCGGCTCGGTGGTCAGCGGGTGGTCCACGTTGGAGTAGGTCGCCACCGCAGAGACGGCGCGGGTGAGCTCACGGGCGTACGGCGCGGCCGCATTGGCCCGCTGCTGCGCCTTGATGATCCGGGACGCAGCGATGAGCTCCATGGCACGCGTGATCTTCTTCATCGACTCCGTCGACTTGATCCGCGCGCGGAGTTCACGCACTGACACGGCCATGGGTCAGCCCCGCTTCTGCTTGACGATCTGCTCCTGCTCGACGTCCTCGTCAGCCAGGGCCTCTTCCTTGGCGGAACCCGGCTTGATCGAGGCGCCCTCCGAGGTCTCGAACTGGTCGAGGAAGGCGTCGTAGGCGTCGTTGAGCGCGGTCTCGGTGGAGTCCTCGAACTTCAGGGACTCGCGGATCGCGGCCAGGATGCCCTCGTGCGAGCGGCGCAGGTAGTCGAGGAACTCCTGCTCGAACTTGAGCACGTCCTCGGTCGGGACGATGTCCAGGCGGCCGGTGGTGCCGAGCCACAGCGAGACGGTCATCGCGTCGATCGGGTACGGCGAGTAGGCCGGCTGCTTGAGCAGCGCCATCAGCCGCTGGCCGCGGGCCAGCTGCTGCTTCGAGGCCGCGTCCAGGTCGGAGGCGAACATCGCGAAGGCCTCCATCGCGCGGTACTGCGCGAGGTCGACCTTGAGCGAGCCGGTGACGCCCTTGAGCGCCTTGGTCATCGCCGCGCCACCGACGCGGGAGACCGAGACACCGACGTCGATCGCCGGACGCTGGTTGGCCGCGAACAGGTCGGACTGCAGGAAGATCTGACCGTCGGTGATGGAGATGACGTTGGTCGGGATGAACGCCGAGACGTCGTTGGCCTTCGTCTCGATGATCGGCAGACCGGTCATCGAGCCCGCGCCCATCTCGTCGGAGAGCTTCGCGCAGCGCTCCAGCAGCCGGGAGTGCAGGTAGAAGACGTCACCCGGGTAGGCCTCACGGCCCGGCGGGCGGCGCAGCAGCAGCGACACGGCGCGGTAGGCCTCGGCCTGCTTGGTCAGGTCGTCGAAGACGATCAGGACGTGCTTGCCCTCGTACATCCAGTGCTGGCCGATGGCCGAGCCGGTGTAGGGGGCGAGGTACTTGAAGCCGGCGGAGTCGGAGGCGGGAGCGGCCACGATGGTCGTGTACTCCAGCGCGCCGGCCTCCTCGAGGGCGCCACGCACGGAGGCGATGGTCGAGCCCTTCTGGCCGATGGCGACGTAGATGCAGCGAACCTGCTTGTCGGGGTCACCCGAGTCCCAGTTCTGCTTCTGGTTGATGATCGTGTCGATGGCGACCGTGGTCTTACCGGTCGCGCGGTCACCGATGATCAGCTGGCGCTGGCCGCGGCCGATCGGGGTCATCGCGTCGATCGCCTTGATGCCGGTGGCGAGCGGCTCGTGAACCGACTTGCGCTGCATCACGCCCGGGGCCTGGAGCTCCAGGGCGCGGCGGCCGACCGTCTCGATGTCGCCGAGGCCGTCGATCGCGTTGCCGAGCGGGTCCACGACGCGGCCGAGGTAACCGTCACCGACGGGGACGGAGAGAACCTCGCCCGTACGTCGGACCGACTGGCCCTCCTCGATCTTGTCGAAGTCGCCCAGGATGACGACACCGATCTCGCGGGTCTCGAGGTTCAGGGCGAGACCGAGAGTCCCGTCCTCGAACTCGAGGAGCTCGTTCGCCATGGCCGAGGGCAGGCCCGAGACCTGGGCGATGCCGTCAGCGGTCCGCGCGACAGTGCCGACCTCCTCGGTCTTCGCCGCCTCGGGCTTGTAGTCCGCGACGTACTTTGCCAGCGCGTCCCTGATCTCGTCGGGACGGATGGTGAGCTCCGTCATCTCTGCCTTCTCTCTCGTTCTTACGTCGAAGTCTGTGTCACACAGGGGTCATACGGCCAGTCGAGGCCGTGATGCCGGATCAGCCGGCGAGTGCTCGCTGCGCCCCGTCGAGGCGGCTGGAGATGGTGCCGTCGATGACGTCGTCACCGATCGAGACCTTGATGCCGCCGACGATGGCCGGGTCGACCACGATGTTCAGGTGGACCTCGCGGCCGTACTTCGTCGCGAGGGCCGCAGCCAGGCGGGTGGTGTCAGCCTCCGAGAGCGGGGCGGCCACGCGGACGACCGCGGTGCCTTCGCCCGCGACCGCGGCGGCGACCTTCTGGTATTCACCCAGCGCGACCGTGGCGGTGCGGTAGGTGCCGGCCAGTGCGTGCTTGGTCAGGGTGACCGTCGCCGCCAGCGCCTTGCCGCCGAGCAGGTCGTCGACCAGCTTGACCTTGTCAGCGGTCGTGCGAGCCGGGTCGGAGAGCGCGTCGCGCAGCTCCGGCGTCTCCTGCACGGCCTGCTGAACCGCGAACAGCTCGTCGGCGAGGCGCTTGGCCTCGCCGCCGGCGCTGCGGACCGCGGCGATCTCGCTCAGTCGCTCGACCGCGTCGCTCAGGTCACCGGCGTGCGTCCAGCGGTGCTTGACCGCCGACTCGACCACACCGAGGCCCGTCGCGTCGACCTTCCCACCGAACAGCTCGCCGACGAGGCCGGTCTTGGCCTCTGCCGGCACCGAGGCGTCGGTGACGAAACGGCGCAGAGCTGCTTCGGTGCGGAAGGTCTGGGAGACCTCGAAGAGGGTGTCGGCCGCCTTCGCCGCCGCCTCGGGAGAGGCGGAGACAGCGGTCTTCAGCTCCTCGGTCAGGGCGGCAACGGCGTCGGCCGACGCTCCACGGAAGTCCATCAGTGAACCCCTGCCTCGAGGTCAGCGAGGAACCGCTCGACCACACGGCTGGAACGCTCGTCGTCGTCGAGGGACTCCCCGACGATGCGACCGGCGAGACCGGTGGCCAGCGAGCCGACCTCGGTCTTCAGCGAAGCAGCAGCCGCCTGGCGCTCGGCCTCGACCTGCGCCTTGCCTGCGGTGACGATGCGCTCGGCCTCGGCCTGCGCCTCGGCGCGGAACTCGGCCTTGATGGCTGCGCCCTCCTCGCGGGCCTGCTCGCGGATGCGGGCAGCCTCGTGACGAGCATCGGCCAGCTGGGCCTCCAGCTGGGCGAGCTTGGCGTCCGCCTCGGCCTGCTTGGCGTTGGCGTTCTCGATGCCACCTTCGATCGCCGCGGTTCGATCGGCGTACGCCTTCTCGAAGTTCGGAACGATGAACTTCGCAACTCCCACGAAGAGGATGGCGATGACGATGACACCGAGGATGATCTCCGGGACGTGCGGGACCAACGGGTTGATCTCGGTCTCCGCAGCGGTTACCTGGGTAAGGATCATGTCGGAACCTTCAGTAGTTCCCTACGTCAGCGAAGGACGAAGGCGAGAGCCAAGGAGATGATGAAGAACTGCTCACACAGAGCGAAGCCGAGGATCGCGATCGCCTGCAGGCGGCTCTGGGCCTCCGGCTGGCGGGCGACACCGGCGACGTACGCGGCGAAGATCAGACCGACACCGACACCCGGGCCGATGGCGGAGAGGCCGAGGCCGATGATTCCGAGCTGTCCCTCCATGGGGATTTTCCTTTCGGTTGTGACGCGATCTGCGTCATTTGTTGTACGTCGAGTTGGGTTAGCTGTTTGGGTCCGAGCCTGAACGGATCAGTGCTCGTCCGCGACCGCGCCGGCGATGTACATCGCCGAGAGCAGCGTGAAGACGTATGCCTGCAGGAACATGATCAGCATGTCCAGGAAGGACACGAAGATGCCCAGCAGGAAGGCGAAGACGCCGGCGGCGACGCCCTGCCACGTCGGAGCGTAGTGCAGGATCAGCCAGGCGCCGCCGATGGAGAACAGCGCCACCAGCAGGTGGCCGGCGAACATGGTCGCGAAGAGACGGATGGCCAGCGTGAAGGGCCGCACGACGATGTTGGAGAGGAACTCCAGCGGGACCATCATGATCAGGATCGGGCCGCTCACGCCGCTCGGCACCGTCTGGAGCTTGAGGTAGCCGACGAACCCGTGCTTCGCGATGCCGACGATGTTGTAGACCAGCCAGGTGATCGCGGCCAGCGCCACGGTGAAGCCGATGTGCGACATCGTGGGGAACTGGACGAACGGGATGATCCCGTAGAAGTTGTTGATGATGATGAAGATGAAGACCGTGAAGAGGTACGGCACGAACCTCATGTAGTCCTTCGACCCGATGATGTCGCGGGCGATGGAGTTGCGGACCATCCCGTAGACGTACTCACCGGCGAACTGCAGACGGCTCGGAACCACGGCGGCCTTGCGGGAGGCGGCGTAGAAGAAGCCGAAACCGATCGCGACGGACAGCAGGACCAGGAGAGTCACCTTGGTCACGGCCCAGTCGCCGGACCCGACGATCGGCGGAAGGAAGAAGTCCGCGGGCCCCGGGATATGAGGCCCCGACTCCGACGCCATAACGGTGGCGGCAAGCGACTTCACGCTGTCTCCTGTTTGTTCGAACTTACGATTCTGGGTGGCGAGCCTTGAGGCTCGGGCATCATCCCGGCGGCCGCCCCCGACGGCCCGGACGATATCAGGCGCTACTGACGGGTCACGAGTCTGCCCCGGGCAGGTCGAAGAGCGGGATCCGCTCGCGTCGCACCAGGAACGCAAACGTGGTCGTCCATGCGACGGTCAGCGCCATGACCGAGAAGGCTGCCGCACGTACGACAGCGTCTCCCCCGGTCTGCGAAACGACCAGCAGGACAACGAAGAGAACCATGCCTGACACAGTGAAGACACCGACAGCGGCGGGCAACGACAGGGCGGGCGACTTCGCCGCGACCCAGAACATCGCCCAGGACCCGACCGCCAGCACGACAACGGTGGCGATCGAGCCGATCGCGGCACCGGTCAGACCATCAGTCCCGGCAAGAACAAAGGCCACCGCGAGGGCCGCGAGCACAGCAACTGCGGACACTGCGGCAGAACCTCGCAGCACCTTGGACTTGCTGGTTGCGGTCGTCATCGTCGGCGGCCGTTCTCTCTGGGGGCATTTCACGTGCTCAGGAGCGTATCCCGAGCGCTCGTGAAAACTATCACAAGCGTGTTTGGGTGCCCTAATTGATCGATCAAGACACCGCTAGTGGTGCTGGTTCTCCAGCGGGGTGAGGTCCTCGGGGACCTCGAGGAGCTTGTCGGTGCGCTCGCCGCGGATCTTGGGGAGGACGAAGGTGAGGAGCACGATGAGGGCCGTGGCGACGATGACGCCGACGATGACGACGGGGCCGCGGTAGAGGGTCACGAAGACGGAGCCGAAGGACATCAGGCCGGCCCAGAGCCACATGATCAGCACGGCACGGCGCTGGGAGTGCCCGATCTCCAGGAGTCGGTGGTGCAGGTGCTTCTTGTCCGCGGCGAACGGGGAGCGGCCGGCGCGGGTGCGGCGTACGACGGCCAGCACCAGGTCGACGAGTGGCACCACGAGGATGGTCAGCGGGAGCAGCAGCGGCAGGAAGGTCACCAGGAGCGCGGTGGAGGCGTCGAAGGCGTTCACGTTCAGGCCGCCGGCGTTGTAGGAGCCCGAGAGGGTGACCGCGCTGGCGGCGAGGATCAGGCCGATCAGCATCGAGCCGCTGTCGCCCATGAACAGCCGGGCGGGATGCCAGTTGTGGATCAGGAAGCCGACGCAGGCTCCGGCGAGCGCGACGGTCAGGAGGGCCGCTGTCGAGGCGCGGCCGATGTCGTTGATCCGGGTGAACTGGTAGCAGAACAGGAACAGCGCAAGCGCACCGATACCGACCACACCAGCGGCCAGACCGTCGAGGCCGTCGATGAAGTTGACCGCGTTGACCACGGTGATCACGACGAGCCCGGTGAGCAGTGCGCCCTGGGCCGGGTCGATCGAGAACTGGGTGCCGTCGGGGAACGTGATCAGGCTGTACTGCAGGTTGAAGCCCACCAGGATCGCGGTCGCCAGCACCTGACCGCCCAGCTTGGTGAGAGCGTCGAGCTCGAAGATGTCGTCGACGACACCGACGATGCAGATCAGCGCGCCGGCGAGGATTACGACGCCGGTGTCCTGCAGCACGAAGTCCGGCGCGTCGGCCAGGAACGGCAGCTCGCGGGCGACCAGGTAGGCAGCGACCAGACCACCCAGCATCGCCACGCCGCCCATGTAGGGGACCGGAACTGCGTGTACGTCACGGTCGCGGACCTTCGCGACGGCCCCCGTGCGCGTCGCGAACTCGCGGGCGACGACGGTGAGCAGGTAGGTCACCACGGCGGCGACCAGGAAGAGGAGGACGTAGGCGCGCATCAGGCTTCTGTGTCGGCGTCCGTGGTGGGCAGGTCGGTCTCGGCCTCGGCCTCGGCTGCGGGATCAGGATCACCGGGTCGGCGGATGGCGACGTCGTGCTCGGCGAGGATCTCGTTGATCCGGTCGATGCTGATCGCACCCTCCCGGAGAACCTTCGGTTCGTCGCCGGTCGCAGAGACGATCGTGGACGCCTCGCCGACGGGCGACTCGCCGCCGTCGATGATGGCCTTGACCATCTTGCCGAGCATCTCGTCGGCCTGGTCGGCGTTCGTGGCAGCAGGCTTCGTGGTGCGGTTGGCCGAGCTGGTCGCGAGCGGACCGACCCGGTCGATGATGCGGCGCAGGATGTCGGAGTCGGGGATGCGTACGGCCACGGTCTGGCGGGCCTCGCCCAGGTCCCACTGCAGCGACGGCTGCTGGTGGAAGACGACCGTGAGCGCACCGGGCCACAGCTCCTCGACGAGGCTGCGCGCCCAGTCGGGGATCCGCGTCGCGAGAGCGTCGAGGGTGGCGACGTTGGAGATCAGCACCGGCGGCGGCATCGCGCGGCCTCGGCCCTTGGCGGCGAGCAGACCGGCCACGGCGCCCTTGTCGAACGCGTCCGCGGCGATGCCGTAGACCGTGTCGGTCGGTACGACCACGAGCTCGCCGGCCTGAAGGGCAGCCACAGCAGCATCGATCGCCTCGGTCTGCTCGTCCTCGGTCGCGATCGGGTAGCGCTCAGTCACAGTGCTCATGTTGCCAGTTGTGCGGTCGTGAAGCGCGGACGGCCTGCCAGATCGAGATGATCGCGTACGTCCTGCCATCGTCCGGTGGCCGCGAAGACCGCCGGGGCGCCGCCGTTGTCGGCGTTCGGACCCTGCTCGTCGGCGTGCTCGAAGCCGACCACTCCCCCGGGTCTGAGCAGCTCGGCAGCCCGCCGTTCGAGGACACGGATCGCGTCCAGCCCGTCCTGCCCCGAGAAGAGCGCGAGGTCGGGGTCGTGGTCGCGCGCCTCGGTCGCGACGGACTCCCAGGCTTCGAGCGGGATGTACGGCGGATTGCAGACGAGCACGTCGACCCTGCCGTCCAGGTCGGCGAACTCGTCGGCCATGTCGCCCTGCCGCAGGTCCACGCCGGTGCCGGTCAGGTTGCGTACGGCCCAGGGGTAGGCGTCCTCGGAGAGCTCGACCGCGTGCACGTCGGCGCCCGGGACCTCGTCGGCGATGCTCTTGGCGATCGCGCCCGACCCGGTGCAGAGGTCGACGACGACGGGCTGGTCGATGGTCGTGGCCCGGTCGATCGCCCAGCCGGCGAGCAGCTCGGTCTCGGGCCGCGGCACGAAGACGCCGGGACCGACGGCGAGCTCGACGTGCCGGAAGTACGCCACCCCGGTCAGGTGCTGCAACGGCTCGCGTTCCGCGCGGCGGGCGAGCAGATCCGCGTAGGCCTTCTCGTGATGCTCGGCCACGTCGTCGACGAGGAAGAGGCGGTTGCGGTCGGTGTCGAGGACATGCGCCAACAAGATGGCCGCATCGGCGTCCGGGCTCTCGACTCCGGCCTCTTCGAGCTGCTTTCGGGCACTTGCCAGAAGTGCGCGCGGGGCGGTCATGGGCAACTGCTCCTGAATGTGTTAGTCATGCTTTACCCCGCTGAGGGTAACGTTCGGGCGCCTCAACGGTTCTTCCGGTCATATCGGGGGACGCGGGACTGGCCGCACACCTCGGCGGGCGCTGTGCTGCCCCACCACCACACCCGAGATCTCCCCCGGAAGGAAACATCACCCCATGAAGTGGCTCTTGCTGCTTGCACTCATCCTCGTCCTCGCCCTCCTGATCTGGTTCTTCTTCGGACGTCCGATCCGCAAGGACGCCAAGGCCGCACCTCAAGCGGACAAGGAGCACCCGACCACCGAGGCCGCTGAGGCCACCGACGCGCCCGTCACCGACGCCGCCGTCCCCGCCGAGGCTCCTGCAGTCGAGGAGCCCGCGACCGAAGAGCCCACCAAGGCTTCCGTCGAGGCCGAGGCCGAGGTCGCCGAGCCGGCCACCGAAGACGTGACCGACGCGGATACCGCTGCTGTCGTCGCGGAGGCCGAGAGCGTCACCGCCGCTGCCGCCGCGGCCGAGCCGGTCGCGACCGAGCCCGTCGCTGCTGAGCCCGAGACGGCCGAGGCTGAGGCTGACGAGGCTCCCGTGGCGGCCGAGCCGAAGGCCACCCCGGCCGTCGAGGCGCCCGCCGCGACCAACGCTGCTCCCTACCCCGGCGCCGTACTTCCGGCTGCTGACGGAACCAGCCCGGATGCTGCGTACGACATCAAGGGCAGCAGCGGGAAGAAGTACCACACGACGGCGAGCCCCTACTACGGCCGTACGAAGGCAGCCGTCTACTTCGACTCCGAGGAATCGGCCGAAGCGGCCGGCTTCGTGGGGGCGAGCAGCGACTTCTACGACCGCAGCAAGAAGGCCGACACCGTCGAGACCGACCAGCCGCTGCCGCCGGCGAGCAACTACGGGGCCGGCAGCGCCGACCCGCTCGAGGACGGCTCCAGCCCGCACCCGACGTACGTCGTGAAGGGCAACATCCGCAAGGACGGCGCGAAGCGCTACCACACCTCCGCGAGCACCGCCTACAAGCGGACCCAGGCCGAGGTCTGGTTCGACAGCGAGACCTCGGCCGAGGCCGCCGGCTTCGTCGTGGGCTTCAAGAAGAAGGCCAGCGCCTGAGCAGGCTCCGATGAGACAGCCGAAGGGCGCAGTCACCTGGTGAC
>NZ_JBHVGB010000069.1:0-26893 GCF_042801335.1 Nocardioides sp. NPDC057577
CGACCGACCTGAGTGACGCCTCGGCCGACGGGGGTGCCTACTCGGCGAGGTCTTTCTCGGCTCGCTTAGCCGCGGCGCGGAGCTCGAAGAGCTCGGTCGCCATGCCGCCGATGGCACCGGCCACGTCACGTACGGCGCCGGTGATGATGACCGCGACCTGACCGACGGTGGTCGCCGTGACCTCGACGGCGCTCTGCGCGACATCCTTGCGGATCTCGTTCTTGCTCAGCTCGGGCTCCATGACAACCCATTGTGGCTGTTCAGGCGTCATGCCGCGACCTCTTCGAGAGCAGGAGCGGCCTGGACGCGGTCGGCGACGGGGCGCTTGCGGTCGGGGAGGGCGTACTTGCAGATCTTCTTGAAGACGCCCCACAGCTGCTGGTGCAGCGGACCGGTGTTGTAGGCGAGCCCATAACGCGAGCAGATCTCGCGGACCTCCTCGGCGATCTCCGGATAGCGGCGGGCGGGGAGGTCGGGGAAGAGGTGGTGCTCGATCTGGTGGGACAGGTTCCCGGACATGATGTGGAAGGTCCGCCCGCCGGTGATGTTGGCGGAGCCGAGGAGCTGACGATAGTACCAGTGACCCTGGGTCTCGTCCTCGCACTCCTCCTGCGAGAAGGTGGCGACGCCGGCCGGGAAGTGGCCGCAGAAGATGATGTTGAACGCCCAGATGTTGCGGACCAGGTTCGCGACACCGTTGCCGAGGAACGTCAGCGGCGCCAGCGGACCGGTGAGCAGCGGGAACAGGACGTAGTCCTTGAGCGCCTGGCGCTTGACCTTCTTCATGAGGCCGCGGTGCAGCTCGGCGTTGTCCGACATCTTGCGCTTGCCGGCGACGATGTTCTCGACCTCGAGGTCGTGCATCGCGACGCCCCACTCGAAGAAGACCATCAGCAGGAAGGCGTACACCGGGTTGCCCAGGAAGTAGGGGTGCCACTTCTGGTCCTCGTCCATCCGCAGGATGCCGTAGCCGATGTCGCGGTCCTTGCCGAGGACGTTGGTGAAGGTGTGGTGGATGTAGTTGTGGGAGTACTTCCACTGGTCGGAGGGGCAGACGTTGTCCCACTCGAACATGCGCGAGTTGAGGTCGGGGTCGCCCATCCAGTCGTACTGGCCGTGCATGACGTTGTGCCCGATCTCCATGTTGTCGAGGATCTTGGAGATCGACAGACAGGCGACGGCCGGAACCCAGCCGATGACCGGGAGGTAGAAGAGCGCGCGGCCGGCGAGCTCGAAGGCGCGCTGCTTCTTGACGATGTCGTAGATGTACGCCGAGTCCTTCTCGCCCAGGTCGGCGACGATCCGCTGGCGGATCGCGTCCATCTCGGCACCGAAGGCTTCGAGCTCCTCGGCCGAGAGGCGGCGGTTGCCGGTGTTCTCAACGGTGGTCATGGGGGTCTCCTTGAGAGAGGTATCAGAGGTCCACGGAGCAGTCGCCCTCGGGCGTGCTCACGCAGATCCGGATCTGTTCGTCGGGGAGCTCGGAGGTCTCGCCGGTGAGGACGTTGCGGACCCGTCCGGAGCTCTTGTTGGTCGTGCAGGAGAAGCAGATCCCCATCCGGCAGCCGGACTCGGGGGCCAGCCCCGCGGCCTCGGCCTGATCGAGGATCGTGGCGCCGTCGTTGGCGACGGTCTTGCCGGTGCGCGCGAACTCCATCTCGCCGCCGGCCACGCCGGCGTTCTTGGGCGGCTTGAAGTACTCCACCTGGAGCGACTCGGTGCCGTCGTACGCAGCCTGCGCCGCTTCGATGAGCGACGCCGGCCCGCACGCCCAGGTCGGCAGGTCTCGATATCCCGGGACCAGCTTCGAGAGCAGCGCCGGGGAGAGGTAGGGCGCCCCGTCGGCGGTGTGGAGGATGTGCAGGTCGACGCCGTGGCCCTGGTGACGGATCTCCTCGAGCTCGTCGGCGAAGATCTGGCGGTCGGCGCTGGGGGCCCAGTGGAGGAAGGTGACCATGCCCCGGTGCGTACGCCGCTGCAGGGAGCGCAGCATCGACATCACCGGGGTGATGCCGGAGCCGCCGGAGATCAGCACGATGTGCTCGGGCACGCGGTCGGGGAGGACGAAGTCGCCCTCGGCCTGGGACAGGTGCACCAGCGTGCCGACGGTGGCCCGCTCGGTCAGGAACTTGGAGATGCTGTAGGGGGTCGCGTGCTCGTCGTCGTGGGCGCGCACCGTGATCGTGAGCGGCTCACCCGGCTTGCCCTCGGTGTTGGAGACGGTGAAGACGCGGGTGGTACGCCGCCCCTCCCCCGTGTCGATGCCGACAGTCACGTGCTGGCCGGCACGGTGGCCGCGCCAGGTCGAGGTGGGCTGGAGCGTCACGGTCGCCACCCGGGGCGCGCCGGGCGCGCTCACCTCCGGGTGGATGTCGGTGATGCGGGCGCGCACCTCGTGCGCGGCCAGCATCGGGTCGATCTGGGTCAGGTAGCGGTCGATGCCGTGCGGTGAGGCGAGCGCCGCAACCGTGCGGGAGCGGAGGATCCGGCCGCCGAGGTCGAGTGCCATGTGTTTCGCCTTTCAGTGAACATCTGTACACCGACAACCATGGCGGGTCACCACAGCACGCGTCAAGACACCACGGACGTGGTCCAGATCACGGTGTACAGGTGTGCACCTGACAGTCCGCCGGCCGCTGCGCCTAGGATGGTCTGGTGATCGAGACGGGTGCGGAGCCGGAGAGCCGTGCGGAGCGCAAGCTCCGGACCCGGCGAGCGATCCTGGACGCGACGCTGGAGCTGTGCACCGACAGCTCGCTGACGGCGCTCTCGCTGCGCCAGGTCGCCAAACAGGTCGGCATCGTCCCGACCGCGTTCTACCGCCACTTCGACTCCATCGAGTCGCTCGGGCTGGCGCTGGTCGAGGAGTCCTTCGACTCGCTGCGCGACCTCTTCCGCGACGTACGCCGCAACGCGCGGGCAGACAAGGATGTCGTCGATGGTTCGATCGATGCCCTCGTCGACCACGTCCACCGGCGCCGCGACCACTTCGGCTTCATCGCCCGCGAGCGTGTCGCCGGGCCACGCTCGGTGCGTGAGGCCATCCGGCGCGAGATCGAGCTCTGCGAGCGCGAGCTCGCCACCGACCTGGCGCTGATGACCGGCACCGACACCTGGACGGCCAAGGACCTGCACGTGCTCTCGTCGCTGTTCGTGACCGTCCTGGTCGCGACCGCGGAGCAGATCCTCTCCACCTCCCGTCCCGAGCAGGAGGAGCAGATCGTCGCCACCGTGCGCGCCCAGCTGAGGATGCTGCTGATCGGCGTCTATCAGTGGCGCTCGGAGTCGTAGGACCGACTCAGCAGCCGCACACCGCGGGCTCGCGCCCGTGCTCGCACAGCTCGGCCAGCTCGGCGTCGAGATCCGCCTCGGGCTCCCCGGCGGGCTCCTCGACAGGCTCCTCGTGCCCCTCGGCCCGAGCCGGCAGCAGCACGGCCATCACGACCACGATCAGAGCCAGCCCGGCGCTGACCAGGAACGCGGCCTGCAGACCGCTCACCTGGGCCGCGAGGGCACCGACCTCGTCGATGACCTGGTCGCTGCGTACGGACATCACGGTGACCGCCAGGGCGGTGCCGAACGCGGCCGCGACCTGCTGCAGCGTGCCCAGGATCGAGGAGCCGTGGGAGTAGAGGTGTGAGGGAAGCGACCCGAGACCCAGCGTGAAGACCGGCGTGAAGGCGGCGGCCAGGCTGACCATCAGGACCAGGTGCAGCACCAGCACGAGCAGGTAGGGCGTGGTCAGCGAGATCTGCGAGAGCCCGCCGAGAGCGACCACGATGCCGACGGAGCCCGGGATCACGAGCACCCGGCCACCGTAGTTGTCGAAGATCCGCCCCACGGTCGGCCCGAGGAGACCCATCGCGAGACCGCCGGGCATCACCAGCAGACCGGTGTAGAGGGGAGAGAGCCCGCGCACGGTCTGCAGGTAGAGCGGCAGCAGGATCATCGAGCCCATCATCGCCAGGAACGCGACCGCCATCAGGACCAGCGACTTGGTGAAGGTGGGGTGCAGGAACGCGCGCAGGTCGAGCAGCGGCGATCCGACCCGCTGCAGCCGGAGCTGACGCAGCACGAACCCGACGATCAGCAGAGCCCCGAAGGCCGCGATGACCAGCGGAAGACCGACCTCACCCTCGGCGAACCGGCTCAGCCCGTAGACGAGCGAGCCGAACCCGAGCGCTGCGATGACCACGGAGGCCCAGTCCACGCTGGACTCCGCGGGCTCGTTGACGTTCTCCAGCCGGCGCAGCCCGGACCAGGCGACGCCGATGGCGATCGGCAGGACCAGCAGGAAGAGCAGCCGCCACGAGCCGAAGCCCAGGATCAGCCCGGAGATCGTCGGCCCGAGCGCCGGCGCGACCGAGATCGCCATGGTGACGTTGCCCATCACCCGGCCGCGGTCGCTCTCGTCGACCACCGTCATCAGCGTGGTCATCAGCAGCGGCATCATCACCGCGGTGCCGGCCGCCTGGATGACCCGGCCGGCGAGCAGGATCCCGAAGACCGGCGCGATCGCCGAGATCAGGGTGCCGGCGATGAAGACGGCCATGGCCGTCGCGTACGCCGTCCTGGTCGTCACCCGCTGCAGGAACCACCCGGTCACCGGGATCACCGACGCCATGGTCAGCATGAACGCGGTCGAGACCCACTGAGCGGCGTGCTCGGTGACCCCGAAGCTGTTCATCAGGTTCGGGATCGCGTTGAGCATGATCGTCTCGTTGAGGATCACCACGAAGGTGGCCAGCACGAGCAGGGTGATGACGGCAGGCGTACGCCGCTTCTCACCGTCGATCGGACGGTGTGATGGTGTGACGGCAGCAGTCATGACGTGTTCCTCGGGTCGTATGCAGGGGCCCGTTGCCGCCCGCTCTCATACATAGATCGAACGGGCGGGGCCGATTTCGACATCACGCCACGAGAAACTTTTCGAGCCCCCCGGCGCTGACACTCAATGGTCCCTTGCAGAACCGGGGGGAGTCGAACGATATTCCGTACGTCACACAGCCGGCGTCACAGAGTGAAGACGACCTTCCCGAAGAGGTCACCGGCGTGCATCGCCTCGAAACCGGCCTTGGCCTCGGTCAGCGGCATGGTGCGGTCGATCAGCGGTCGGGCGCCGGTGGCCTCGAGCAGCGAGACCAGGCTCGCCAGCTCGCTGCGGGTGCCCATCGTCGAGCCGATCACCTTCAGCTGGAGGAAGAAGATGTTGGTCAGCAGCGCGTCGTCGAGGTTCGCCCCGGACGTGGTGCCGCTGATGATGATCGCCCCACCCGGACGAAGCGAGCGCACCGAGTGCTTCCAGGTCGCACGCCCGACGGTCTCGATCACCGCGTCGACCTTGACCGGCAGCCTCTCCCCCGACGGCAGGGCCTCGTGGGCACCGAGCTCGAGGGCGCGCTTCTGCTTCGCCTCGTCACGCGAGGTCGCGTAGACCTTCAGGCCGGCCGCCCGCGCGAGCGTGATCGCCGCGGTAGCGACTCCACCGCCGGCGCCCTGGACCAGCACCGAGTCGCCGGCCTTGAGCCCGCCCTGGGTGAACAGCATCCGGTAGGCGGTCAGCCATGCCGTCGGCAGGCAGGCGGCCTCCTCGAACGACATCCCGGCAGGCTTCGGCACGACGTTGCGTCGCGGCACGACGACCTTCTCGGCGAAGGTGCCCTGGTGACGCTCGGAGAGCAGCGACCGCTTCGGATCGAGGGTCTCGTCGCCGGACCAGTCGGGCGAGGAGACCACCGAGTGCACGACGACCTCGTTGCCGTCCTCGTCGAGCCCGGCGGCGTCGCAGCCGAGGATCATCGGCAGCGCCTCGGCCTTGAGGCCGACCCCCTGCAGCGACCACAGGTCGTGGTGGTTGAGCGAGGCCGCCTTGACGGTGACCGTCGTCCACCCGTCCGGAGCGACAGGGTCGGGCCGCTCCCCCAGCACGAGGCCGGAGATCGGATCGTCGGATGAGAACTTCTCGGCGTACGCAGCGAACATGTCCCGACCCTACCGACCTGGGCGGTTCCTCGATCAAGGTGTGCAGATCGCGGGACACATCCCCGGCGGAGCTCCGCCGGGGATGTGTGCCTTCGTCTGCATACCTTGACGAAGGAACACTCAGGCGCGAGCGACCCCGTCGATCCGGGCGGCCTCGGCGACCGCAGCGGAGACCGCGGGGCCGACGCGCGGGTCGAACGGCTCGGGGATGATCTTGTCCGCGGACAGCTCGTCAGCGACCAGAGCGGCCAGCGCCTGCGCGGCGGCGAGCTTCATGCCCTCGGTGATCGAGGAGGCGCGCACGTCGATCGCACCCCGGAAGATGCCGGGGAAGGCGAGGACGTTGTTGATCTGGTTGGGGAAGTCCGAGCGCCCGGTGGCGACGATGCTGGCGTACTTGTGCGCCACGTCGGGGTGGATCTCGGGGTTCGGGTTGGCCATCGCGAAGACGATCGCCTGCTGCGCCATGGTCGCGACGAGCTCCTCGGGGACGGTGCCGCCGGAGACGCCGACGTAGACATCGGCGCCGGCCAGCGCGTCGGCCAGCGACCCCGTGCGGCCGGTGACGTCCGCGGTCACCTCGGCGATCGCCTTCTTCGACTCGGTCAGGTCCGAGCGGGTCGAGGAGATGACGCCCTTGCGGTCGAGCAGGGCCAGGTCCTTGATGCCGAACTCGAGCAGGATCTTGGCGACCGCGACGCCGGCGGCGCCGGCACCCGAGATGACCACACGGGTCGACTCCGGGTTGCGGCCGGTCAGCTTCAGCGCGTTCATCAGCGCGGCCAGCGTGACCACGGCGGTGCCGTGCTGGTCGTCGTGGAAGACCGGGATGTCGAGGGCCTCCTTGAGGCGGTCCTCGATCTCGAAGCAGCGCGGCGCGGAGATGTCCTCGAGGTTGATCCCGCCGAAGCTCGGCGCCATCCGGATGACGGTCTCGACGATCTCGTCCACGTCGGTGGTGTCCAGGCAGATCGGGATCGAGTCGACGCCGCCGAACTCCTTGAACAGCACCGCCTTGCCCTCCATCACCGGCATCGCGGCGGACGGGCCGATGTCACCGAGGCCGAGCACCGCGGTGCCGTCGGTGACGACCGCGACGGTGTTCGGCACCCAGGTGTAGGTCTGGGCAAGCTCCGGGTTCTCGGCGATCGCGGTGCAGACCCGGGCGACACCCGGGGTGTAGGCCATCGACAGCGATGCCTTGTCGGAGACCGATGCGGTCGCCGCGATCGCCATCTTGCCGCCGCGGTGAAGCTCGAACACCGGGTCGCCTTCATAGGCGGTGGTCTCGGTGGACAGGGTGGACTCGGTCATTGGGGGCCTCCAGAAACTACGGACTCGGACGTCGGGCGGTCGAACGCGAGCCGAGGGGTGGAGCCGCGCAAGGCGCCATCTACAGGGATGTGATGCCCGGATGGCAGTTTCCCACAGGCTACCGGAGGAAGCGGTTGATGTTTCCTACAAGGTGATCAAGGCCTCATCTGGAGCCCTCATCCAGATACTTGCCCCAGGATGCGTGGGCTCGGCCAGAGTCGGGCCAGGACGACGCCGATCACGTCGGCATCCGCGACCGGCCCCCGGTGACGGGAGTCGATCACCCCGGGAGCAGCCGGGTTGTCCGAGAGCAGCCACCACCCGGAGCGCCCGGAGACGGTCGTACGCCGCTCCACCGCCCGCTTCACCACGACCGCCCCGTCGGCGAGCCGGGCGACGACCACGCACCCGGGCACCGGCGTACGTCCGTAGGAGACCCACAACCGGTCCCCCGCTCGCAGCGTCGGCTCCATCGAGACCCCTACGACCTTCGCCATCCCCCAGCTGTGTCGGGGTGCCCTGGCCGCGATGTCTTCCATGCGGAGTAGTGTCGCAATCCGTAGGACACATGAACACTCTTTGAGAGGACCCGCATGTTCGCGCGACTTTTCGCTCCCACCATCGAGGTCTCGGCCCACTGCGACCTGCCCTGCGGCGTCTACGACCCCGCCCAGGCCCGCATCGAGGCCGAGTCCGTCAAGGCCGTCATCGCCAAGGCCCTGGACAGCGACGACCCCGACTTCCGCACCCGTGCGGTGATCATCAAGGAGCAGCGCTCCAACCTGGTCAAGGAACACCTCTGGGTGCTGTGGACCGACTACTTCAAGCCCCCGCACTTCGAGGCCTACCCCCAGCTCCACACCCTCGTCAACGAGGCCACCAAGCTCGCCGGCGCCTCCGGCACCAAGGGCACCCTCGACCTCGAGGTCGCCGACAAACTCCTCGCCAAGATCGACGAGATCGCCGAGATCTTCTGGGCGACCAAGAAGGCCTGAGGCACGAAGGCCGACTTGCGAGAAGCCAGATCACGGCGCCAGCCGGGATCTGAAGACAAGAAGGCCTGACACCTTCTCGAGTTTCAGCCGTACGCCACAGCCGCTCCGATCTCGGGGCGGCTGTGGTGGGTTAACCGCCCGGAGAGAGCGGTCTCGTTGCATAATCATCGAGACTCCCACAGAAGGACTGACAACCCAGATGCCCCAGGTCGAGCTGCGCCTTCCTGCAGAAGGCGCCTACGTCTCCGTGCTGCGTACGACGACGGCCGCGCTGGCCGCGCGCCTCGACTTCACGCTCGAGGACATCGAGGACCTGCGGATGGCGGTCAGCGAGGCGGCGGCGATCTGCCTGGAGTGCGCCGCGGAGGCCGCTGACCTGGACGTCGTCTTCGACCTCGGCGAGGACACCATCGGGGTCACCGTGACCACGACCCGCGATCTCGAGGCGGAGATCGACGAGGAGAGCTTCGCCTGGCAGGTGCTCACCACGCTGGCCAGGGAGGTCACCGCCACCCCCGACGGTGATCAGCTCAGGATCTCCTTGGTCGCGGGAGCGACCCCGCTTGGAGCCGCGCGCTGACATGGCGCAGGAGACGATCCGGTCGTCGAGGTCCAGGAGCACCAGCGAGGTGGATGACGCCCGCGCACGCTCCCGGGAGCTCTTCAGGGCCCTCGCCGGGCCGGACCTGCCCGACGCGGAACGGACCGCCGCACGCGACGAGCTGGTCCACCTCAACATGGCGCTGGTCGAATACTGCGCCTCCCAGTTCTACGGTCGCGGCGAGCCGCACGAGGACCTCGTCCAGGTCGGCGTCGTCGGCCTCCTCAACGCCGTGGACCGCTACGACCTCTCCCGCGACGTGGAGTTCTCGACGTACGCGGTGCCCACGATCCTCGGCGAGATCAAGCGCTACTTCCGCGACAGCCGGTGGGCCGTCAGCGTTCCCCGTCGCCTTCGCGATCTGCAGCAGAACCTCCGCGACGCCACCGCCGAGCTCTCCCAGGAGCTCGGCCGCTCCCCCACGGCCCGCGACCTCGCCACCCGGCTCGGGGTCAGCCTCGAGACCGTCGTGGAGGGCCTGGAGTCCAGCAATGCGTACGCAGCGCTGTCCCTCGACTCCGAGACCGATGAGACCGCGCCGATGCTCGACTCGCTGACCGCCCACGACCTGCGCCTGGACGACGTCGAGGTGCGGGAGTCGATCAAGCCCGTGCTCGACAGCCTCTCCGCCCACGAGAAGCAGGTGCTGATGCTGAAGTTCTTCCGTAACAAGACCCAGACCGAGATCGCCGCCGAGCTCGGGGTCTCCCAGATGCAGGTCTCCCGGCTGCTCAACCGATCGCTCCTCCAGCTGCGCAAGGCGCTGGAGGAGGACTAGCGCTCCTCGAGCGCGGCGATGCTCGGCGGCGCGAAGATGCCGACGAGGGCGACGACCGCGACCAGGGCCAGCCCGCCTGCGATCGCCAGATCGTCGCGCAGGTTCCAGGCCAGGCCGAGCACGATCAGCTGGACGAGCACCAACGGCGCCCGCGCCCACGACTCCAGTCGCCAGAGCATGGCGGCACACCAGCCGATGCCGGCGGCGCAGAGCAGGAAGAACAGGCCGCCCGCGATCGCGGTCGTGAGCGAGGCGGCGTCGGGGATGCGCACGAACTCCAGCGCTGCCCACACCAGCATCGCCACGGTCTCGACGCCTGCGGCGATCAGGGTCAGCAAAAGAGTCCAGGGGCGATGCGGCGCGGTCACCTCAGCAGCCTAGGCCATCCCCGTAGACTGAGGCTCACGGGCGTGAAAGCGGCGAGAGCATACACCACCGGTTCTGCGGGTAACTCACCGCGTTACCGAATTGTCTAGCCCCAGGAAGACTGAGTGTTACGGTCCGGTGACGAACCAGACACTGGTTAGGGGTTGTTTCGGAGTCCATTTCTTGGAACTCTAGAGACCAGCACGCACGTGAAGACATTCACACATCCCCGCCACGTGCCGACTCGCAGGGTCTCGAACCACCAGGGCCTTGCCCATCCTACGTCAGAAAGAGGGTCTACCCAGCCATGGATTGGCGCCACCGTTCGGCTTGTCTCGATGAAGACCCGGAACTGTTCTTCCCCATCGGAAACACCGGTCCGGCCATCCTCCAGATCGAGGAAGCCAAGCAGGTCTGCCGGCGTTGCGACGTCCGGGAGCAGTGTCTTCAGTGGGCTCTTGAGGCCGGTCAGGACCACGGCGTGTGGGGTGGACTGAGCGAGGACGAGCGTCGTGCGCTGAAGCGCCGCAACGCCCGCTCCCGTGTCCGCACCGCCGTCTGACCTACCCCTAGAGGCCATCAACCCCTAGCGATCCACCTAGAGCTCCAACGGCAGCTCGACCGCAGCTCTCGCCCCATGGCCATCCGGCCGGGGCCCCAACGAGAGCCGGCCCCCGAGCTCGCCTTCGACGAGAGTCTTCACGATCGACAACCCCAGGTTTGTCGATGTGTCGAGACTGAACCCGTCGGGTAGTCCATGACCGTCGTCCTCGATGGTCACCTGGAGATGCCCGGCGGGTTGCTGTCGTACGGACAGCACGATCTTGCCGGTCTCGGGATCGCCCGGACCGTTGCCGCGATAGCCGTGCTCGACCGCGTTCTGCAGCAGCTCGGTGACGATCATCGCCATGGGCGTGGCCACCTCCGAGGGCAGCGACCCGAACGAGCCCTCACGGCGTACCCGCACGGCGACGCCGACCGAGGTGACCTCTCCCACCATCAAGGCGAGCCGGTCGGCGATCTCGTCGAACTCGACGGTCTCCTCGACGGCCTGCTGGGAGAGGATCTCGTGGACCAGTGCGATGGATCCCACACGCCGTACGGCCTCGTTCAGCGCATCCTGTGCGACTCCGGAGTCGACCCGGCGAGACTGCATCCGCAGCAGCGCAGCCACGGTTTGTAGGTTGTTCTTCACCCGATGGTGGATCTCGCGGATCGTGGCGTCCTTGGTGACGAGCTCACGATCGCGTCGGCGCAGGTCGGTGACGTCGCGCAGCAGCACCAGCGCACCGATCGCCTCGCCACGTGGCCGCAGCGGGATCGAGCGCATGATGATCGCCATCACCCCGGTGTCGATCTCGGTGTCGCGGTGCGCCCGACCGCCGAGGACCGCGCTCAGCGTCTCCTCGTCGGGGCGCTTGCGCGGTGGCACCAGGGCCCGGGTCATCCCGGCCAGGGACTGGCCGGCGAGGTCGCCGGAGAGCCCCAGCCGGCGGAAGACCGAGAGCGCGTTGGGACTGGCGTAGTCGACGACGCCGTCGGCGTCCACCCGCACGAACCCGTCCCCGACCCGAGGGGTGTCGGTGTGGTCGCTGCGCTGGCCGACCGCCGGGAAGTAGCCGTTGGCCACCATCTGGGTCAGGTCGGCAGCGGTCTGCAGGTAGGACAGCTCGAGCTTGGAGGGCGTGCGTACGCCGAGCAGGTTGGTGTTGCGGCTCAGCACCGCGATGATACGGCCGGCGCGGCGTACGGGGATGGTCTCGACCCGCACCGGGAGGTCGTCGCGCCACTCCGGGTCGCCCTCACGAACGAGCCGGCCGGCGTCGACGGCATCGTCCAGGGTGGCGTGACGCCCCTTCGGCACGAACATGCCGACGATGTCGTCGACATAGGCCGTGGGACCGGTCGTGGGACGCATCTGACCGGCCGCCCAGAAGCCGTTCCCGGACTTGTCCGGCAGCCACAGCACCAGGTCCGCGAAAGAGAGGTCGGCCAGGATCTGCCAGTCGGCCATGAGCAGCTGAAGCCACTCGACATCTTCGCTGTCGAGTTCGGTGTGGCTCTGCGCGAGCTCACTCAGGGTCGGCACGCCGACAGCGTAGATGTAGACCTTGGTATGCGCATTGCGCGGGTCGGTGGTCGGCGCGTGGCCGGGTTTGGCAGGATGTTCCCCATGTCGGAGGCGTACTGGCGCGAGGTTCATTCAACCGGTCTCGCCGTACCCACCGACCGGCCGCTGGGAGACCTCACCATCGAGCTCACCCGGATGCTCGGCGACCCGGACCCGGACGTACGCAGCGGGCTGGCCGTGCCGGCCCTGTCGACGTGGATCCAGCGCGGCGTCTACGACGACCTGCTCGGGGGTCTGGGCGACGGCATGGCGGCCGGGCTGGTGGTCGGTCTCGGCGACTCCGGCAACAACGGCGTCTTCCGCCGGGCGTCCTCGGTCGAGGCCCTGGCTCAGTGCATCGCCCGTGACAACGCCCGCTCGCTGGTCCGCGCGGAGAAGGTGCTGGAGTGGGGCGACCGGATCGCCACCTGGCTGCTGCGCGAGCGCGACCTGCGAGCCTTCGTTCCCGAGCGTGGCTGGGCGCACGCCGTTGCCCGCGGCGCCGACGCGCTCGGCACCCTGGCCGCCTCCGAGCACCTCGGCAAGCCCGAGCTGACGGTGATCCTCGACGTGGTCGCCGACCGGGTGCTCGCCCGAGGCGACACCATCTACGCCCACGGCGAGCCCGACCGGCTGGCGGCAGCCACGATGTCCGTGCTGCGCCGCAACCTGGTCCCGCTCAACATCATGGAGCCGTGGATCAACCGGATCGTCACCGTCGCCACCGCCACCCCGGAGACGCCCGACCGCGACCCGTTCCTGCTCACCGGCAACGCCGAGGCCTTCCTGCGGGCCCTCTACATCCAGCTCGCGCTCAGCAACGACATCCCGCAGATCCGCGGCGACCTGCTGCTGGTCGTGGTCGCGGCCCTGAAGAAGTCGAACGCCACGTACCTGACCTGACTACGGGTCGAGATTCGCCCTCCCGCGCATGGGTTTGAGAGACTGTCCCGAGGCCCCTCGGGGTCCACGTACCCCAATGGAGGAGATCATCATGGGCAAGACTGGCCGCAAGCGCCGCGCGCGCCGCAAGAAGGGCGCGAACCACGGCAAGCGCCCCAACGCCTGACCACTGTCCTCTTCACGAGGTCAGAGCAGTCAAGACGTAAGAGCCCCAGCCAATCGGCTGGGGCTCTCGTCGCGTCTGGGGCCGGTTCAGGACCTGGTGCGGAGCTCCTGGATCTGGACCATGATCTTCGCGCGCAGCTCGCCCGGGGCGACCTCGGTGCACGAGCGCGCCACGACCGCCTTGACGATGCGCTGCTGGTCGTAGGTCTCCAGGCAGGGGTTGCAGCTCTGCAGGTGGAGCTTGACCTGGTCGGCGTCGGCCGCGGCGAGCTCGTTGTCGATCAGGAAGACGATCTGCTCGAGGAAGTCCGCGCAGTCGGTGGGTGAGGCGTCATGTTTGTGGGCACTCATGACGCACCTCCACGAGCGCCGGTGAGGTCGTTGGTGCGAACGTAGTCGGAGAGAAGATCGCGCAGCTGGCGCCGGCCGCGGTGAAGCCGCGACATCACGGTGCCGATCGGGGTTTCCATGATCTCGGCGATCTCCTTGTAGGCGAATCCCTCGACGTCGGCGAGGTAGACAGCGAGCCGGAACTCCTCCGGGAGACGCTGCAGGGCGTCCTTCACCTGGGAGTCGGGCAGGTGCTCGAGCGCCTCCATCTCCGCGGACTTCAGACCGGTCGAGGTGTGCGACTCGGCCCGTGCCAGCTGCCAGTCCTCGACGTCCTCGGACATCGACTGCTGCGGCTGGCGCTGCTTCTTGCGGTAGGTGTTGATGAAGGTGTTCGTGAGGATGCGGTAGAGCCAAGCCTTCAGGTTGGTGCCGGGCTTGAACTGGTGGAAGGAGGAGTAGGCCTTGGCGAACGTCTCCTGCACCAGGTCTTCCGCGTCTGACGGGTTGCGGGTCATCCGCATCGCCGCCGAGTAGAGCTGGTCGAGGAAGGGCAGCGCGTCCCGCTCGAAGCGCAGCGCACGCTCCTCGGGCGTCTCGGTGGCCAGGTCGACGACCTCTTCGTTTTCGCTCATCACGTCCCAGGGTACGCGCGTGAGCATCGGGGCGCTCATCTGCGACACGTTCACCGTAGGGCGTTCGAGCAGGATGGTCATGTCGAGTGAACGCCGCGGCGGCCGAGAAACATTCCCGCTAGACGATGACCTCGCGGACCAGCCACTCCAGGGTGGACTCGACCAGGATCGCGTCGGCGTCGGCCTGCGTGATCGGGCCACGCTTGCCGACCACGAGGGAATGGTCCGCTCCCGGGATCGGGGTGACCTCGATCCCCTCCGGGAACTCCTCGGGCTTGCCGAACCTGTCCCGGGTGCCCTGCAGCACCAGCGTCGGCACCCTGGACTCCAGCAGCTCGTAGGCACGCGAGATGCCCGGCTTGGCGATCGGGTGCAGCGGGAACGCCAGGCACAGCGCCCCTGCGGCGCCGAAGCCGCGCGCCGTACGGACCGCCGAGCGGGCTCCGGCGGAGCGGCCCCCGACCACCAGCGGGGTGCGCACCCGCATCCAGTTGGCGGCCAGGGTGAGCGCCGCGTCGAGCGACTTGGGCGGCGTGGCCACCGGCTTCCCCTTGACCCGCCAGGGCTGCTCGAAACGGACCACGGTGATCCCCTGGGCCGGCAGCGCGTCGTTGAGCGCCATCAGGTCGTGGGTGTCGATGCCGTTGCCGGCACCGTGGGAGAGCAGCAGGGTCGCCTGTGGTCGCCGCGCCCGGCGGGTGTAGAGCCGCCCCTGTCCGTAGGGCGTGTCGATCATCTGCGTCGTGGTTCCACCCATGTCATCCCCAGGCTTCCTCGATCGGCAGCGGCTCGACGAGCTCGCGGCCGTTGTTGCGTACGTTGCTCACCAGCGTCGAGACCGGGTAGGCCTCCAGCCGGCCGGGCGCCGCCGGGGTCAGCAGATCCAGGTCGCCCGGACGCGTCGGGTCGAGCCACTGGTCCCAGCGCTCGGGTTCCACCATGAGCGGCATCCGGTCGTGGATCCGCCCCAGGGAGTCCTCCGCCTCGGTGGTGATCACGGTGCACGACCACAGCCAGCGGGCCGGGTCGTCCTCGGCCTTGGTCGGGTCGGGCCAGAGCTCGTAGAGGCCGGCCATCGCCAGCACGCCCCCGTCCTTCGGGGTGATGAAGTAGGGCTGCTTGCGGGGCTTTCCTTTTGCGTCCTTGGCCTCGGTGGCGTACCACTCGAAGTAGCCGTCGGCCGGGAGCAGGCAACGCCGCTTGGCGAACGCTCGTCGATAGGCCGGCTTGTCGCTCACCGTCTCCATCCGGGCGTTGATCATCCGGTTGCCGATCTTGACGTCCTTGGCCCAGGACGGGACCAGGCCCCAACGTACGGAACGGAGCTGGCGCTCGGTGGGCGCGTCCTCCTCTCGCGGAGGTCGCTCGACGACGGCATAGACGTCGTCGGTCGGGGCCACGTTGTAGCTCTCGGTGAGCGGCTCCTGAAGGCGCAGCTCATCGATCTCGAACTCCTCGGCCAGCTCGTCGGGTTGGCGGCTGGACGCGTAACGACCGCACATACGTTCACCTTAGCGCCGGGGGCCGGTGGTGTTCGGCGGTATTTCTAGGCTCCGCGGGCGAGCTCGTCGAGCAGGAAGCCTGCCGACCTGTCGTTCTCGGGGAGTCCCTCGATCCAGATCCGGTCGGCGCTGTGCTCGACCATCCGCTTGAGGAGGCCGAGCCGTTTGACCAGCGTCTCGTCACGCGGGGCGACCACGACCATCCGGCTGTGGCCGACCTGTCCGACGGCAGCCGCCGTCGCGAAGACCGACCGGGCGGTCTGGCCCAGCAGCGACATCCGGCGGGCGGTGGCGATGCTGTCGGCCTTCCCGCCGGGGACGCCCGGGAGATGGGCGTCGGTGACGACCAGCGCGTGACTGCGCGCCGTGGCCTCCCGGTAGAGGTCCGAGATGCGTTCTCGCAGGTGCGCGAGGGTGGCGAGACCGGTGAGCGGGTCTGCGCAGGAGATGGTGTGCAGGTAGCCCAGGGTCGCCTCGCTCCAGGCTACGGACAGCGCGTGCACCTCGACGAACGCCGGGTCGCGGTCGTCCACGGCCTGCGTGGTCAGCCGAAGGTCCTCGAGGCTCTCGCCCAGGGGCACACCTGACTCGGCAAGGTCATGGCCGACGACCCAGCAGGCCTCGGCGACGTAGTTGCTGTGCTCGGCGAGCGCCTCGGCGACGGCCTCGAAGCGCGGCGGGAGCGCCGCGCGCTGCCCGTCGGAGAGCTCTGTGATCTCAGGCGAGGTGGATGCAGGCGCACGCCGACCTCGGGAGAACAGCCGCACAACTCACCTCTTTTCTCGTGTTTCCTGGCGTTGGTGTCGTTCCTTGTCCGAAATTGCTGGGTCATCGATACAGTGGTGCGCGCGCCGATCTACCGCGCTGCACATGGACTTGACGTACCGAATCGGCAACCATGACGCGGTAGCGACCCACATTTTCTGGGTTTTGCGAAACTTGTTGTCAGATCCGGGGAGGGAGCGTGACGTGCGGGCTTCCGCGGTCGTTAGCACAGCGCATGCCTCCCGTTGGCGCAACCCGCGTCATACCTCCGTCCTTCTAACGTCTCTGGTGCTGTGAGCGAATCGACCCCCACCTCTCTACCTACCCTCGACGCCCCTGGCGACGCCGAGCTGATCACCGCTGTCCGTGGTGGTGATCTGGATGCGTACGGGACGCTGTTCGAGCGCCATGTCGAGGCTGCCCGACGCCTCGCCCGCCAGCTGGTGTCGCCCGGCGACGCCGACGACCTCGTCTCCGAGGCGTTCGCCAAGGTGCTCAACGTGCTGCAGCGGGGCGGCGGTCCGGACCTGGCCTTCCGCGCCTACCTGCTGACCTCGCTGCGCCGGCTGCACGTGGACAAGATCCGCGCCGCCTCGAAGCTGACCACCACCGACGACCTGACCCCGTTCGACCCGGGTGTGCCGTTCGAGGACACCGCGGTGTCGGGCTTCGACAACCAGGCCGCTGCGAAGGCGTTCCAGCAGCTTCCGGAGCGCTGGCAGCAGGTGCTGTGGCACACCGAGGTCGAGGGCCAGAAGCCGGCCGAGATCGCGCCGATGCTCGGGATGTCGGCCAACTCGGTCTCCGCGCTCGCCTACCGGGCGCGCGAGGGCCTCAAGCAGGCGTTCATCTCGATGCACGCGCAGGACGCCGGCGAGGAGGCCTGCGCCACCACCCGCGCCAACCTGGGCGCCTACATCCGCAACGGTCTGTCCAAGCGTGACTCGACGAAGGTCGACGACCACCTGCAGGACTGCCGTCCGTGCACCGCGATCTACCTCGAGCTCACCGAGGTCAACTCCGGGATGGGTGCTTGGCTCGCTCCTGCCCTCCTCGGCGCCGCGGGTGCCGGCTATCTCGCCGTCGGAAGCGGCGTCGCCGCCAAGGGCGGTCTGCTGCTCTTCTTCGGGCGGGCCAGGGACTGGGTGCTGGGCGACCCGGTGGGACGCACGGTCGGGGTCGGCGCGGGTGTCGCCGCAGCGGCTGCCGCGGCAGTGGTCGCCGGCTTCGCGCTCACCGGCGGTGACCCGGCCCCGAAGGCGCCGGTTGCCGACGAGCCCGCCGCCGAGGCGCCGGCCGCTGCCGACCCGCCCCCGGCCGCTCCCGCGGATCCCGCCGACCCGGCCGCTCCTCCGGCCGCTCCCCCGGCAGACCAGCCGGCAGACCAGCCGGCGGACCAGCCGGCGGACCAGCCCGCGGACCAGCCCGCCGACCCGCCTGCCGACCCGGCACCCACTCAGGCGCAGCAGGCGCCGGTCATCACTGCTCCGATCGCCGACGTGAAGGGCACGCCCGGCGGCAAGTCGGTCATCGACCTGACCCAAGGGGCCACCGACGCCAACGGCGACCCGCTCACCGTCAAGTCGGCCACCGTCGCCTCACCGGCGCACGGCACCGTGACCAAGGGCGGCAGTGCGCCGTCGGGCGGCAAGGGGGGCGGCGTCAGCGGCGCCGTCTTCGGCGGTCTGCGGATGGCCGACGAGCCGGTCACCACGGTGACCTACCAGCCCGATGTGGGCTGGCGCGGCACCGACACGATCGACTACGTCCTGACCGACGGCAACGGCGGCGACGTCGCCGGCTCGGTGGACGTGATCACCCCCAACGCCGACCCGAAGGCCGTCGGCGACAGCGCGGTCGTGCCACACTCCGGCGCCGAGCCGGAGCCCATCACGATCGACGTGCTCGCCAACGACACCGACGACAACAGCGACGACACGCTCCAGATCGCCGAGATCACCGACGGGCCGACGCACGGAACGGCGGTCATCGAGGACGGCACGGTCCGCTACACCAGGGACGAGAGCACGGAAGCCGGCTCGGACTCCTTCAGCTACAAGATCGAGGACGGTCACGGCGGCACCGACGTCGCCGCGGTGGAACTCACTCTCGAGGCGGCACCCGAGCACGACTCCGGGCTCACGATGGCGCACATCCCCTACGGCGCCTACGAGCACGTCGAGGTCACGGTCTCCGGCATCCCCGAGGGCGCCTACGAGGCGACCTTCTCCTATGAGGCGTCCGGTATCGCCGAGCCCTACCCGAACCAGTCGATGTCCGCCTGCTCGCAGGAGGTCGCCCCTGGCGAGGACGGCCACGTCTCCGGCACGTGCACCCTGACGAGCGCGGACAACGGCACCAGCGTCCTCCACCTCGACTTCGTCCCCGAAGGCGACTGGAACGTGACGGCGCGCCTCACCCCCGTGGGCTACAACGATCCCGCGCCGGACAACGACTCGGCCACCGTCTCGGGCACCAGCTCTCCGCAGCCGTCGCCCACGCCGACACAGACCCCGGATGTGCCGCAGGTGCCCACCCCGCCCGGGACCCCGGACGTACCCCAGGTGCCCACCCCGCCCGGGACTCCCGACGTGCCCCAGGTGCCGACCCCGACCGGCGGTCCCAGCCTGCCCGGCTTCCCGAGCACGTCCGGCAGCCCGGCCGCCCCGAGCGAGGACAGCGCTCCCAGCGAGATGCCCGAGGACGACGCCTCCGAGTCCGAGGCCAGCGCAAAGACGGGCGGTCTGACGTGGAAGGGTTTCCTCGAGGCGATCGGCCTGCGCTGATCTCATCCACCTGGCCGACGGACGCACTGAGGCTCGACAGGTCGCAGACACTAAAGTTGGACCTGTGACTACGACGACCGACCGTTCCGCTGACCCTGCCAACGGGCCGGCCGACCCCTGGCCGGCGCCCCGAGCGCACGGGCCGGTGACGGCGACGGTGTCGCTGCCGGGGAGCAAGTCGCTCACCAACCGGGCGCTGCTGCTGGCCTCGATCGCGGACGGTCCCGGCGTCGTACGTCGGGCGCTTCGGTCCCGCGACACGCTGCTGATGGCGGCGGCGCTGACGTCGTTGGGGTCACACGTGGACACCGACGGCGACGACTGGGTCGTGACGCCCGGGGCGTTCGGCGCCGACGCCGAGATCGACTGCGGGCTGGCGGGGACGGTGATGCGGTTCGTACCTCCGGTGGCCGCGCTCTCCACCGGCACGGTCGCCTTCGACGGCGACCCGCACATGCGCAACCGGCCGATGGGTGAGGTGCTGCGCGCGCTGCGCGACCTGGGTGTCGAGATCGACGGCGAGGGGCTGCCGTTCACGATCCACGGCCAGGGCAACGTGCCCGGTGGGACCGTGGTGGTCGACGCCTCGGCCTCGAGCCAGTTCATCAGCGCGCTGCTGCTGGCGGGTGCGCGCTACGAGCAGGGCGTGGACATTCGCCACGACGGCAAGCCCGTCCCCTCGCTGCCCCACATCGACATGACGGTCGCGATGTTGCGCGAGCACGGCGTCGCGGTCGACGACGCTGACGCGAACCGTTGGACGGTCGCACCGGGGCCGATCCAGGCACTGGACCGCACCATCGAGCCGGACCTCTCCAACGCGGCACCGTTCCTGGCGCTCGCCGCGATCTCCGGCGGCACCGTGACGGTGCGCGACTGGCCGCAGGCGACCGACCAGCCGGGCGACCAGCTGCGCGAGGTGCTGTCGCTGATGGGCTGCGAGGTGCTGGTCACCGACGACGGGCTCACCGTGACCGGGCCGGAGCGGCTCACCGGGATCGACCTGGACATGCATGACGTCGGCGAGCTCACCCCGGCCGTCGCGGCACTGTGCGCGCTCGCGGAGACCCCGTCGCACCTGACCGGGATCGGCCACATCCGTGGCCACGAGACCGACCGGCTCGCCGCCCTGGCCCGGGAGCTCGGTGGGCTCGGGGCCGACGTCACCGAGCATCCCGACGGGCTGACCATCCGGCCGGCGCAGCTGCACGGCGGGGTGTTCCACACCTACGCCGACCACCGGATGGCCCACGCCGGGGTGATCATCGGGGCTGCCGTCGACGGCGTCCTGGTCGAGAACATCACCACCACCTCCAAAACCTTCACCGACTTCGCGCCCTTCTGGGCTGGGCTCTTCTGAGCACCTGATGGCGAAAGCACAGCGGCGCTACGGGACCGAGGACGTCGAGCACTACGACCGTCCCCGGCGCCGGACCCGGCCGCGGACGAAGGACCGGCCCAGCTATGACGACGCCGACCTCGGCCGGGTGATCACCGTCGACCGTGGCCGGTTCACGCTGGTCATGGACGAGGCACCCGAGGTCGAGGTGTGGGCGGTCAAGGCCCGCCCGCTCGGCCGCAAGGGAGTCGTCGTGGGCGACCGGGTGAAGGTCGTCGGCGACACCTCGGGCGCGGAGGGGGCACTGGCCCGGATCGTCGAGCTCGAGCCCCGGGAGACCGTGCTGCGGCGTACGGCCGACGACGACGACCCTGTCGAGCGGGTCGTGGTGGCCAACGCCGACCAGCTGGTGATCGTCACCGCGATCGCCGACCCCGAGCCGCGCACGGGGTTCATCGACCGCGCGCTGGTGGCCGCGTACGAGGCCGGCATCGAACCGCTGCTGTGCATCACCAAGGCCGACCTGGCCGACCCGGAGTCGCTGGTCTCGACCTACCGCTCGCTGGGCGTGCCGTGGGTGGTGACCCAGCGCGGCGGCGACATGAGCGCGCTGCAGAACGAGCTCGACGGGCGTACGTCGGTCCTGCTCGGGCACAGCGGTGTGGGCAAGTCGACGCTGGTCAACGCGATCGTCCCCGACGCAGGGCGGGAGGTCGGGCACGTCAACGCGGTCACGGGGCGCGGGCGGCACACCTCCACCTCGGCGCTGATGCTGCCGCTGCCCGGCGACGCCGGGTGGATCATCGACACCCCGGGGATCCGGACGTTCGGGCTGGCTCACGTCGAGCCGGAACGGCTCATCGTCTCCTTCCCCGATCTGCAGGAGGCGACGACGGAGTGCCCGCGCGGCTGCTCGCACTCCGCGGAGTCTCCGGAGTGCGGGCTCGACATCGCGATCGAGGACGGCAGGCTCGATCCGGAACGGGTCGCCTCGTTCCGGCGCCTGCTCGAGGCGCGGTCAGTGCCGACGTACGCGCTCTGACCTGGTCGATCCTGCCATGCCCCAGGCGGTGTTTTCGTGGGGAACCGGTTACCTGGGGAGGGTTCGCTCCGGGGCCGTAACCACTAGAGTGGACCCTCGTGGCGAGCACTCCTGACTTCAACGACGACCTGCGGCTGGCGCACCTGCTGGCCGACGACGCCGACTCGCTGTCGACGTCGCGGTTCAAGGCGCTCGACCTGCACGTCATGACCAAGCCCGACCTCACCCCCGTCTCGGACGCGGACAAGGCCGTGGAGGAGTCGATCCGGCGCACGCTCTCTCGGGCGCGTACGCGCGACGCGATCACCGGCGAGGAGTCGGGTTCCTCGGGCTCGTCCAGCCGCCGCTGGATCGTCGACCCGATCGACGGCACGAAGAACTTCGTGCGCGGCGTGCCGGTGTGGGCGACCCTGATCGCGCTCGCGGTCGACAACGAGGTCGTGATGTCGGTCGTCTCCGCGCCCCAGCTCGGGCGGCGCTGGTGGGCGGCGAAGGGCCAGGGCGCCCACACCGGCAAGTCGCTGATGAAGTCGACCCGCTGCCAGGTCTCGGACGTGCGCCGCCTGGAGGACGCCTCACTGTCCTACTCCTCGCTGCACGGCTGGGAGGAGCGCGAGCGGCTCGAGGACTTCCTGGCGCTGATGCGCAGCTGCTGGCGCACCCGTGCCTACTCCGACTTCTGGTCCTACATGCTCGTCGCCGAGGGCGCTGTCGACATCGCGGTGGAGCCGGAGCTCGAGCTCTACGACATGGCCGCGCTCGACATCATCGTGCGCGAGGCCGGTGGCCAGTTCACCTCGCTGGCCGGCGACCCGGGGCCGTGGGGCGGCAACGCGCTGGCCACCAACGGTCACCTGCACGACGCCGTGCTCTCGTTCCTCGGTGGGCTGCCCGACGGCAACAACGACGCCGACTGGCCGGCCGCGCAGCCGGGGTCGGTCACCGCGTTCCGCCGTCCGGGAACCGAGTAGGCACGTTCCGGAACAGACCCTGGCGTGACGTGCGTCACGGCCGCTACCGTTGGTGCATGAAGATCGCGGACGTACTCACTCGCAAGGCGATCGCAGAAGTCGTCACGATCGCATCAACCGCCACCGTGCGTGACCTGCTCGGGGTGCTCTCCGAGCATGGCATCGGCGCCTGTGTCGTCAGCAGCGACAGCTCCGCTGTCGCCGGGATCGTCTCCGAGCGCGACGTGGTCCGGCGCCTCCACGAGAACGACGCGCTGCTCGCCGCCGAGGTCTCCTCGATCATGACCGCCGAGGTCGAGACCTGTGTCCCCGAGGCCACCATCGACGAGATCCTGGCGATCATGACCAAGCGGCGGATCCGGCACATGCCGGTCGTCTCCCCCGACGGCGGCCTGGTCGGCATCGTCAGCATCGGCGACCTGGTCAAGCACCGCATCGACCAGCTCGCCTTCGAGCGCGACCAGCTCGAGGCGTACGTCCACCAGACCTGAGGTCGGCCCGACCTTCACAGGACCTGCACAACTTCTGCAGCCTTTCCGGCCGCTTCGGCTTCTAGCCTGAGCATGTGCCAGAACATGTGACGCGCCGGGTCCTCGTCGTCGAGGACGAGCCGGTCATCAACCAGGCTGTCTCGGACCGGCTCGCGGCGGAGGGGTACGACGTCGTCCGGGCGTGGGACGGCCCCGGGGCGGTCTCCTGCTTCGAGTCGACATCCCCGGACGTGGTGGTGCTCGACGTGATGCTGCCCGGCTACGACGGCCTCGAGGTGTGCCGCCGGATCCAGGCCGTACGCCCCGTGCCGGTGCTCATGCTCACCGCGCGCGTCGACGAGGCCGATGTGCTCGTCGGGCTCGGGGTCGGGGCCGACGACTACCTGACCAAGCCCTTCCGGGCCCGCGAGCTGGTCGCCCGGGTCAACGCGCTCCTGCGGCGGGTGGAGCGGGCTGCCGAGCTGGCGGGCGCCCCGCGGCGTACGGCTGAGATCGGCGGGCTGCGGATGGATCCGGCCGCCCGACGGGTGTGGGTCGACGGCGACGAGGTCCGACTCACCCCGACCGAGTTCGACCTGCTGGTCTGCCTGGCCGCCGACCCGGGCGCCGTGGTCACCCGCGAGCGGCTGCTCTCCGAGGTCTGGGGCTGGAACGACGCCTCCGGCACGCGCACCGTCGACAGCCACGTGAAGGGGCTGCGGGCCAAGATCGGGTCCGAGCGGGTGCGGACCGTGCACGGCGTCGGCTACGCGCTCGAGGCCGACGAATGACCCCGTTGGAGCGGGTCTCCTCGATCAAGGTCAAGCTCGGGCTCCTGGTCGCCGCGAGCGCCCTGGTGGCGGCGATCGTCGGTTCGGTCGGGCGGGTCGCCGGGGTCTCGCCGTGGATCTCGATCCCGGTCACGATCGGGATCGCCCTCGCCGTCACCCAGCTGCTCGCGGCGGGGATGACCTCGCCGCTGCGGCAGATGACGCGTGCGGCGCGGCGGATGGCGCGGGGTGACTACTCGGTCTCGGTGCCCGCCGTCGGTGCCGACGAGGTCGGTCAGCTGGGGCGCGCGTTCAACACGATGGCCAGCGACCTCGGCGCCGTCGACCGCCAGCGCCGCGACCTGGTCGCCAACGTCTCCCACGAGCTGCGTACGCCGCTGGCTGCTCTCACCGTCGTGCTGGAGAACCTCGTCGACGGCGTCGGATCGGACCCGGCCGCGCTGCAGACCGCGCTCGGCCAGGCCGAGCGCCTGAGCCGGCTGGTCGAGGACCTGCTCGACCTGGCACGTGTCGACGCCGGCAAGGCTCCGCTGAGCACCGCCTCGGTCGAGCTCGGGCCGCTGCTGGAGGCCTGCGTCGCGGAGACGCGGGTCAACGGGCGGCCGGTCACCTACGAGATCGACGTACCGGCCGACCTGGTCGTCGACGCGGACCCCGATCGCCTCAGCCAGCTCGTCGTCAACCTGCTCGACAACGCCTCCCGGCACAGTCCCCGCGGCGGCATCGTCACCGTGCGCGCCGGAGTCGACGGCGAGCGCTACCACCTCGAGGTCCTCGACTCCGGACCCGGCATCTCGCCCACCGACCGGGGGCGCGTCTTCGAGCCCTTCGGCACGCTCAGCGCCTCCGGCGAGGGCGGCGGGACCGGGCTCGGGCTCGCCATCGCCCGGTGGGTCACCGACCTGCACGGGGGCACGATCGCCTTTCTCGACCCGCTCCCCGGTGCCTCGGGCGCCCGGGTACGCGTCGAGCTTCCGCTGCGGCCACCCGCACGCGTGGTCCCAGATCAGCCCGGCCCCAGTCATCTCACCCCCACCCACGAGGAGATCCAGATGTCCACCACTCCCCCGGCGGCCGACCCCGCCGAACCCGCCGACCCCGCCGAACTTGCCAAGCCGGTCGACAATCCGACCACGGACCCCAAGGCCGTCTATGCCACCCCGTCGGTGCTCGACGACATCTTCGGCACCTACTGGCCCGACTCAGGCGTCGCGGGCAGGTTCGGGCTCTTCATCGGCGCCGTCGTCGCCGGCCTGCTCGGCGGGCTCCTGATCCCCGACCGCAACGCCGGGCTCGGCACCGTCATCGTGATGCTGGCCGCCGGCGGAGTCGTGATGCTGGCGAACGAGAAGCGTCGAAGCTGGTTCCCGGTCGTCTGCTACGTCCTGTTCGCGCTGCTCTCCTCGGTCGCGGTGCTCCGCGACGCCGAATGGCTCGTCGCGTTGTGCCTGCTCACGGCGGTCGCGGTGATCCTGTGTGCCTCCACCCGGGCGAGAACCCTGCTCGGGATCATGCTGACCGGGATCTCCTGGCCCCTGGCCGGGCTGCGCGGGATCCCGTGGCTCGGCCGCACGCTGACCAGCGTCTCCGGCAAGGGGCACGGGGCGGCGGTCGCCCGCACGACGGTGCTCTCGCTGCTCGGCCTGGTGATCTTCGGGCTCCTGTTCACCACCGCCGACGCGGTGCTGGGCAGCTGGGTCGACCAGTTCGTGCCGGACGTACGGCCTGACACCTTCGCAGCCCGGATCTTCATGACCGTCTTCGTCTTCGGGATCGTGCTGGCCGCTGCGTACCTCGCCGTGAACCCGCCCCGGATCGACCGCGGCGAGCGTACGTCCCAGCCCGTCGCCAACCGCTACGAGTGGCTGGCTCCGGTCGGTGTCGTGGTCGCCGTGTTCGCCGCGTTCCTGACCGCGCAGGCGACCGCGGTCTTCGGCGGCGAGGACTACCTGCGCGAGACGACGGGACTGACCTACGCCGAGTACGTCCACCAGGGGTTCGGCCAGCTGACCGTCGCGACCGCACTGACCCTGCTGGTGATCTGGGCGGCCGCGCGCAAGGCACCGGTGGAGACCACGGCCGACCGGCTGTGGCTGCGGATCGCCCTCGGGCTGCTCGCCGCGGAGGCCCTGGTCGTCGTCGGGTCGGCGCTGTATCGGATGCATCTCTACCAGGAGGCGTACGGCTTCACCCAGCTCCGCCTGCTCGTCGATGTCTTCGAGGCCTGGCTGGGTGTGCTGGTGATCGCCGGGCTGGTCGCCGCAGTGGCCGGTCGCGCCATCGCCGGTGGGCTGTGGCTCGGGCGGTTCGCGCTGGTCAGTGGTGCTGTCGCGCTGCTCGGGATCGCCGCGATCAACCCGGACGCGTGGATCGCCGAGCACAACGTCTCGCGCTACGCGGAGACCGGGAAGATCGACACCGACTTCCTCTCCGGGCTCAGCGACGACGCGGTGCCGGCCCTGAAGAAGCTCCCCGAGGACATGCGCAGCTGCGTGCTCGGGACCAACGACCGCGAGGGCGACTGGCTGGAGTGGAACCTCGGCCGCGAGCGGGCCGACGGCCTGACCCCGGTCTACGCCACGTCGGTCGACGCGGCGGCGGTGTGCCCCAGCGAGATTCGATACGTAGACTGATTTCATGAGCCAGAAGCCTGAGATCGACTTCGTCGACCCCACCCCTCCGACCGACCTCGTCATCACGGACATCACCGTCGGTGACGGCGAGGAGGCCACCGAGCGCGACCGCGTATCGGTCCACTACGTCGGCGTCGCGCTGTCCACCGGTGAGGAGTTCGACGCGTCCTACAACCGCGGCGAGCCGCTCGACTTCCGCGTCGGCATCGGCCAGGTCATCCAGGGCTGGGACCAGGGCATCCTCGGCATGAAGGTCGGCGGCCGCCGCCAGCTCGTCATCCCGCCTCACCTGGGCTACGGCGACCGCGGCGCAGGCGGCGCGATCAAGCCCGGCGAGACCCTGATCTTCGTCTGCGACCTGGTCAAGGTCGAGAAGTAAGCAGCACGTAGGCAGCGAGGCGGTGACCCTTCGGGG
>NZ_JBHVGB010000070.1:0-10520 GCF_042801335.1 Nocardioides sp. NPDC057577
CGATTCACCAGGCCGGACCCACCTTGGGCTCAAGCGGTGTGACGCCCTCGGTCAGCCGACCGGCGGCCCGGCGATGAGGGCGACGACGGTCAGGGCGGCGATGCTCGCGAGGCCGGTGGCCAGGCCGCGGACCGGGTTGCGGAGGAGCCAGGCGAGCGGGCGCTCGAGCGGGCGGGCCGGGGACTCCTCGATGAGGCGCCACGCCGGGGCGAGGAGGCCGTGGCGCTCGGCGTACCGCTCGAACCACAGGGTGAGGAGCGGCGGGATCGAGGAGGCGAGGCCGGCGAGGAGACGGCCGAAGGACCAGCGCTGGTCGACCGCGATCGCGACGGTGGTCACGCAGTAGCTGATGAAGACGATCCCGTGCAGCATCCCGAAGATGCTGACCCCGAGCTCGGTCGTCTCGGTGACGTACTTCAGGAACATGCCGGCGAGCAGTCCGGTCCAGGTCACCGCCTCGGCGGTGGCGACGATCCGGAAGAGACGAGACGGCGAGCGAAGAAGAGCGGACACGGGGAGAGTTTATGTGCGTCCGGGTCATGGCATGAATCGACAAGACCGCCTACCTGGGCGGGTATCCCGGGTGTGTCGGCCCTGTGTGAGTAGGGTCGAAAGTCCAGAATCTTGACAGATGGCCAGATTAATTGCCGGTTTGGGTTACCAGAATCGCGGATTTGATGAAAGGTAAAGGTACCGACGTTCGGTAGACGGCGTAGTGGCCGGTTTCCGGCCACTTACATCAATGCGCATGGGGGATACGCCGTCGCGCGCACGGATGGGTTCGTCGGTCTCGAGATCGCGAGTGCCGCGTGCGTGGGGGGCGGCACTCGCGATTCTCGTTTGCCACGGGGATCGCGGTCCCGTCGAGGTCACGGCATGAATCGGGCCGCGGCGGGGTACCGGCCGGACATGACGACAGACACGCTGCACTACACGATTCCCGGGCTCGATGAGAGCGCTGCGCGTACGACCATCGATCTGCTGCAGTCTCGCCTGCATGCCACGAACGACCTCCAGCTCACCCTCAAGCATGTGCACTGGAACGTGGTGGGACCCCACTTCATCGCGGTCCACCAGATGATCGACCCCCAGGTCGACGCCGTACGCGCCATGGCGGATGCCCTCGCCGAGCGCATCGCGACCCTGGGCGGTGCCCCGCGAGGCACCCCGGGCGCCCTGGTCGAGGAGCGGGAGTGGAACGACTACAGCATCGGCCGGGCCACCACCCAGGAGCATCTCGCCGCGCTCGACGTCACCTATCAGGGCGTGATCGGCTCCTACCGAGAGGCGATCAAGACCCTCGACGACCTCGATCTGGTGACCCAGGACATCCTGATCGGACAGACCGAGCAGCTCGAGCTCTTCCACTGGTTCGTCCGCGCCCACTTGGAGGATCAGGGCGGTCAGCTGCAGACCAGCGGCGAGGACACGGAGGCGGGTGCGGCGCGGGCAGCCCACGGCTGAGGGGTTCGCATGCGGTGGTGGTGCACGGCGTCGGCGCTGCTCCTCCCGCTGGTCCTCACCGGATGCGGCTCGGGGCAGGACGAGGCTGTGCGCGACAGCGCTGCCGCCTTCCAGGACGCGATCGCCGCCCAGGACTGGGCTCGGGCGTGCGCGCTGCTGGCTCCGGAGACGCGATCCGAGCTGGAGTCCGCCGCCGAGCTGCCCTGCGACGGCGCGCTGGCCGAGGAGGACCTGCCCGTTCCGGGCGCCCTCGACGACGTCGACGTCTTCGGGACCATGGCGGAGGTGCGCTATCAGGGCGAGACCCTGTTCCTGACCCGGTTCCCCGACGGCTGGCGGTTGCACGCAGCCGGCTGCACGCCGCAGCGGCCCAAACCCTACGACTGCGCGCTGCACGGAGGCTGAGATGCGAGTCATGTACGTCACCTATCTGGCGGTCATCGGCATCGGGCTGCTCTACACGTTCGTCCTCGCGCTGAGGCACGGGTGAGGACCCCCGATGCGCCGGTTCCTCAAGGAGAACTCGCTCAGCCTCGTCTTCGGGGCGCTCTTCCTGGGCAGCCTGGTCGGCCAGGCGTTCGCCGGCTGGCACCAGCTCAACGACGAGCTGTTCGCCGACGGTCTGCACCAGCTCTCGCTGGGCGCCTACCTCACCTCGGCGAGCTTCGCCGTGGACGTGACGGAGAACTGGCAGAGCGAGTACCTCCAGTTCCTGCTCTACGTCGTCCTGACCGTCTGGTTGGTGCAACGAGGCTCCCCGGAGTCCAAGCCGCTCAAGGACGCCGGGCAGGAGTCCGACGAGAAGCAGAAGATTGGCGCGTACGCCCGGCCCGACTCACCCAAGCTGGCCCGGGTCGGTGGCCTCCGGACCGCGCTCTACTCCCGGTCCCTCGGGATCGTCATGGGCTCCATCTTCCTGATGTCCTGGCTGGTCCAGTCGGTGGCCGGGTGGGCGACGTACAACGAGTCCCGGCTGCGGCAGCTGCGCGACCCGATCCCGTGGCCCTCCTATCTGACGAACTCGGACTTCTGGGCCCGCACCCTGCAGAACTGGCAGTCGGAGTTCCTGGCGGTCGGCTCCATGGCCGTCCTCGCGATCTACCTCAGGCAACGCGGGTCACCCGAGAGCAAGCCGGTCGGGTCCTCGCACGAGTCCACCGGCATCGAGGGCTGAGGGACGCTCAGGCATCGTCCTGACTCAGCAGGCGCAGGACCGCGCGCTCGGCCGCGGCCTGGCGCGCCTGCGCGTCCGTGCCCACATCCCCACGTACGCGGATCGTGCGTCCCTGCTCGTGCAGCTCGAGCACCCGCGGGTCGACGTAGGAGCTCCGGGCGATCGCCGGAGTGTTCCCGAGGTACTCCGCGACCTCCTTGATCGCGGCGACCTGCTGCTTGTGGCGGGACCGGGCGGTCGGGGTCGTACGCCCCGCGGCATGCGGGTCCTCGGCCAGCGCGAGCGCCGCGAGCACGGTGGCGTGCCAGGTCCGGAAGTCCTTCGCCGAGACCTCCAGGCCGCTCACCTCGCGCATGTAGTCGTTGACCATGGCCGGCGTCAGCCGTTGCCACCGCCGCCTCTGCCGGTAGGCGAGGAACTCCTCGAAACCGGCGCGCCGGCGCCGCAGCCGCGCGATCGCCTCCACCGAGAGCGGGTCGTCGATGCGGATCGTGTGGTCGACGCCGGACTTCCCGGTGAACGCGAAGACGTAGGCGTTGCCCCGCTTGCGTACGTGGCGACGCTCCAGCGTCGTCAGACCGAAGCCACCGTCGTCGTCGGCATAGGCGTCGCTGCCGATCCGGAAGCACCCCAGGTCCAGCAGGCGCACCGCGAGCGCTGACGCCCGCGCGTCGCTCATCCCGGTCGTGGTGAGATCGCGCTCCGTCCGCTCACGTACGCCGGGCAGGACCGCCCCGAGCTCCAGCACCCGCTCGAACTTCTGCTGGTCGCGCTTCGCCCGCCAGTCGGGGTGGTAGAGGTACTGGCGGCGGCCGGCCGCGTCGGTCCCCACGGCCTGAAGGTGCCCGTTCTCACGAGGGCAGATCCACACGTCCTCCCATGCGGGAGGGATGGCCAGGGCGCGGATCCGCTCGGTGGCGTCGTCCGGCAGCCGGTCACCGGAGTCGTTGAGGTAGACGAAGCCGCGACCCGCGCGGCGGCGGGTCCATCCCGGCTCCTCCGTCGAGACCCGGCGAAGTCGGACCACCAGGGTCTCCTCTCACCCGCCGGTCTCGTCGCTCTCGCGCGCTCGCGCGGCGAGCAGCCGATGCGTACCGTCGCACCAGGGCTTGATCGCGGAGCCGCCGCACATGCACACCGCGCTGACCGGGCGAACCGTGTGGTGGATCTTCCCGTCGGGGTCCAGGATCTCGTGCTTCCCGCGCAGCAGCATCGGCCCGGCCGGGCACAGCACGACCGTGGCGTGCTCGAAGTCCGTCATGAGGCCTCCCATTGGGTGAGCATCGTGCGGGCGTAGCGAGCCTCCAGGTCGAGGCAGGTGAATGCGCCGAGGAACACCTGGTCGCGCTCGTTCTGGTTCTCCTCCACGAACGCGCCGCAGACGTCGCGCACTGCCACCTGCTCGTGGGCGGAGTCGGCCTCGACGTGCTCGTCATAGTAGCTCGCGATCTCCTCGGGGAAGTCCAGTCGACGCAGGCCTTGGGCGAGCTGCCTCGATGGCACCGAGCTGGTCGACTCGAACGCGGCGAAGTGGCCGAGCGCCGCTCCGCGGAGCCGACGGTGGAGTCCGAACAGCGACAGTGCGTTGTTCGACTCCAGGATCTCGAGCGGCGCCTCATCGACGTAGCAGGCATGGTCGGTGCGCAGGCCGGCCGCTTCCAGACCCCGGCGGAAGAGATGGTGATGCAGCCGGTTCGGGTCGCCGTCGCCGTACTCGTCGAAGAGGATCTCCATCAGCGCCGCCTTGGGCCGAGTGTCGAGCCGGGGGAGGACCCAGCTGGTCGGGTCGGCCTCCTTGAGGTGGTAGAGCGAGCGATGCTTGAGGATCTCGAGCACCTGCTCCCGGTCCGCCCGGCGCTGGACGAACCGTGCCAGCGACGGGCCGTCGTGGCGCGCGACCAGACCGGGCAGATCCAGCTCGCGATCCTCCTGGAAGTCGCTGTGCTCCCAGCGCCGCCGCAGCTCAGCCTCGAACGACCTCTCCAGACCACGGCGCAGACGCAGCAGGTCCGCGTCCCACTCGAGGTCGGGATCGACCTCGTCGAAGCCCCGATAGCTGAGCTCGTAGAGCGCCCACAGAGCGATCTGGGCGTCCTCGGTCGACTCCGGAGCCGGCTCCAGATCGGCGGTGGCGCCACTCTGCAACGCGGTGAACACAGCAGCACTCAGGGTGCCACGCGACTTCGGCAGCATCTCGGCCCACCTTCCCCTCAGATCGTCCAGTACCCCTCAGTCGCGGCAGACATGCCTGGTTCCGGCCCCGGTGCCAGGGCGAGGTGCACGAGCACTCCTTCGCCCGGCGAGTCCCGCACCTCCTCGATCGTCAGGTCGCTGCCCTCGACCAGCTTCGGCAGGCGATCGGCCTGCCCTGACGTGCCCAGCTGGAGGATGGCCGCGCCGCCGGGGGAGAGGTGCAGGTCGGTCGTCGCCAGGCACCTCGCGGCGACCAGCATCCCGTCTGCGCCGCCGTCGATGGCCGTCCGGGGGTCCTCGGGATACCGCTCGACCTGGGCCGTGGGCACCCATGGCGGGTCCGCGATCACGAGCCAGAAGTTCTCGTCCGGGTCCAGTGCCTCCTCCATGCTGCCCTGGCGCACCTCGACCAGGTGCGCCAGCCCGGCGCGCTCGGCGTTGGCCCGGGTGAACGCGCAGGCGACCGGATCGGCGTCGACGCACACCAAGGAGCGGCCGGTCAGCGCGGCGGCGAGCAGACCGATCTGACCGGCGCCGGAGCACAGCTCCAGGATCGGCCCGTCCGGCAGTTCCGCCGACAGCTTGACCGCCCACGTGGACTGACGGACGGTCCAGGTACGCGGCGTGAGCACGCGATCGTCGAAGTCGATGTCGAGATGACCGAATCGGATCATGACGCAGATACCTCCTGCTCAGGGTGGGAAAACTCAGGTGAGCTCGGCCAGCCGGACCACGGTCCGGTCGAGACGACCCTCCTCGTCGAGGATCCTGCGCTGGGTCGAGGAGCCGGTGCCGCCGGTGAAGATCCGGCCGACGCCCTTCTCGGCGCGCACCAGGTCTCCGGTGTCACGCAACGCCGGGCCGATGTGTTCGAGCAGGTGCTCCACCACCTCGCGGGCCGGCCTCGGGCAGTGGGTCCGCGGGTCGAGCAGGTCGCCGGTGATCCCGTGCCGCCCCGCCTGCCAGTTGGCGAGCCGGAGCACTGCCACCGACACGGGGTCGGGCGGCAGGCCCTCGGCCCACTCCCGGGCCCCGGTCGAGACCAGCGCCCGCGTCAGCGCGGCGACGAGGACGGCGTCGCGGGGGTCGAGGCAGACGTCGGCGACCCGGATCTCGAGCGTCGGGTACTTGCGGGACGGACGGGCGTCGAAGTACGCCATGCCCTCGTCGATCGGCACCCGGGTGTCGATGAGCAGGCGCAGGTGGTCGGCGTACGCTTGGGCGCTGCCGAAGATCTCGGTCGGGCCGTTCGTCGGCCACCTGGCCATCGCTTGGGACCGGTAGCTCGCGTAGCCCGAGTCGGCGCCCTGCCAGAAGGGCGAGTTGGCGCTCACCGCGAGCAGCACCGGCAGCCAGCAGCGGATCCGGTCGAGCGCCCCGACGGCCTCGTCGTCGGACTCGACCGAGACGTGCACATGACAGCCGCAGGTGAGCTGCTCGCTGGCGGTCAGCCCGAACTGCTCGCTCATCGCCGCATAGCGCTCGTCGTCGAAGGTCTGGGGCCGCACCGGCAACGGCGTCGTGCCGCTGGCCAGGATCAGCGCCCCGGCCTCGGTCGCGGCGGCGCGCGCCTTGTCGCGCCACTGCCTCAGGTCCTGCTCGAGGAGCCCGAGGTACTCCTCGGCCGGAGTGTCGGTCTCGACCTGCTGCTCCTGCATCTCCGGTCCCACCGAGCCACCGGCCTCGCCGGGTTCGACCTCGGTGTCGCCGCGCCGACGGGCCACCCGCAGCACCTCGCTGGCCACCGATCGCGGTGCGCCGGTCTCGGCGTCGACGAGGAGAAGCTCCTCCTCGACGCCGACTGTCCTGAGCTGGTGATGGGTACTGCTCGAATAGTGGCTCTTCACTGCTCACACCTGCCTCTGAAAGGAGCAGCTCGACGATGTGTCGCCTGTTCGGATATGTGACCGAGTCCCCGTGTGCCGTAGTCGACCTTCTCGGGGAGGAGGGGCTGGCTGCGTTCACCTCGCTCACGTCCGTGCACTCCGATGGCTGGGGGATGTCCTGGCACACGCCCGAAGGCACCTGCACGACGAGCTCGCCGCGTTCCGCCGACACCGACGAGACCTATCGTCGGCTCGTCGAGACCCCGCTCTCCCACGCCGGCTTCGTGCATCTTCGCTGGGCGACGGGTGGCCTCGACGTACGTCCGGAGAACACCCATCCGTTCCTGACCGACGGCGCCGCGTTCGCGCACAACGGCCACATCTCGCCGATCGCCGATCTCGAGGCGCTGCTGACCCCGGAGTCGCGTACGCGGCTGCGCGGTGACACCGACAGCGAGCGCTACTTCCACTTCGTGCACCAGAACGTCGAGAAGTACGGGGACGAGGCGGAGGGTGTCACCCGAGCACTCGCCACGCTGGTCCGGAAGTTCCCGCGATGCAGCCTGAACGCGCTGATGCTCACCCGGACGCACATGTTCGCGATCCACATCAACTCGCGTGCCGACTCGCCCCTGCGCGCCCTGCGCGAGCTCTTCGACGACGAGGGCGACATCCCTCCGCGACACACCACCGAGTACTTCGCGATGGACTACCGCCGGACCGACCACGGCCTCGAGATCGTCTCCAGCGGTCTGGGGCAGCCTGGCTGGACCCCGGTGCCCGCCGACACCGCGGTGATGGTCGACCTGGCCACCCGCGAGGTCACCAGGCTCGATCCGATCGCTCGGCTCGGCGCCGACGCGGCGCAGGCCCGCGACTGACGACGGGGCAGCGCCGGCCTGCTGTGGGGTGGGTTCGGCCATGCCGAGAGGTACCCCATTCGGCGCCCTTTCATTCCGACCGTGCGCGGGGCCGTGCGCCTTGGCCCACGTGTCATCACTAGGGCCGAAAGACCATTTCTTTGACAGATGACTAGTTTTATCCCCGATTTTGGTGACAAGAATCACCGTTTTGATGAAAAGTACTAGAGCCGAAGTTCGGGAGACGGCGTAACAGTCGAGATGCGACTGTTAGTAGTGATTTACCTGGGGGAACTATGCCGTCGCACATGTCGATGGATTCGTCGGTGCCGAGGTCGCGAGTGTCGCGCGCGTGGGGAGCGACGCTCGCGACTCTCGTCGTAGTGGCGTTGACGGTCGGGGCCAGCCCGGCCGCGTACGCGGACGAAGGGGACTCCTCGCAGTCCTCGGCGCAGTTCCTCAGTGGGTCGCTGCTCGACGGGCTCGACCTGAGCACGGTCGCCGGCATCGACGGCGCCGAGGCGCAGCACACCGATGGTGCGGACCCGAGCGCGCCGACCGTGGACGACGCCGGTCTCGACGTGACCGCGCTGAGCACGATCGGGCTCGGCCTTCCAGGCATCGACCTCAGCCTGGGCGATCTGCTTCAGCTCGAGGCCGTCACCCAGCAGGCCACCGCCGAGGACGACGCGATCTCCAGCGCCGACACGGGCACGGCGAGTATGAGCCTCGATCTGATTGCGCTGCTCGGCCAGACCCAGGCTCTCGACGCCGCTGCTCTCGACCTGGGCGCGGTGGACTCCTCGGCGCGGCTCGAGCCCGACCCCGACAACCCGGGTCAGTGGATCGTCACCCGCGACTACAGCATCGCGCAGGCGACGCTCGACCTGCGCTCGCCGGTCGTCGGTGACATCGGCACCACGACCAACCAGGCGATCGCCGACCTCAACACGCAGGTCAACGGTCTCAGCGACGTCATCGAGACCGCCGTCAACGGCAGCATCAACCAGATCATCAACCTGGTCGGTGGAGTCACCGGCACCGCGAGCACGAACACGACCGTCACCGTCAACTCCCGGATCGACGAGCAGATCAACCAGATCCTCAGCTCACCGCTGTCGACCGACCTGGTCACGATCGACCCGCTGACGGGCCAGGTCACCGTGAACCTCGCCGGTGGCATCGACCTCAACAATCTTCCGCCCAACTCGACGCTGCTCAGCCCCGAGGTGATGCAGCAGGTCTCCGCCGATGTGGCCACGCTCCTGGGTCAGCTGCAGAGCAACCTGAACGATGTCATCACCAACGCCTACGACTACATCGACATCACGATCACGTCGAACACCACGTTGCGGGACCCGGTCTTCGGCACCACCCTCGGCGGGCTGAACATCGGCTACACCGGGACGGTCGGTGACCTTCTCGACGGCACGACCCCGATCACCGCCGACGGCAGCGGCGTCCTCGCGCCGCTCGACGCACTGCTCGGGCCGATCACGAACATCCTGGTGCCCGCGATCGGTGGCGCGGTCGACACCGCGCTCAACACCGCGCTGGCGACGGCGGGCCAGGCGATCGATGAGGTGGTGACCCAGGCGACGAACACGCTTGCGCCCGTGCTGGAGGGACTCACCGACGTCGTCGCGGTCAACGTCAACGTGCAGAACGACGTCGGCGGAACGGGCCCTGGGCCGTACAGCGTGACGGCCGTGCAAGTCACTCTCCTCGATGATGCCGGTGCCCAGCTCAACCTGGCCACGTCCACGGTCGGCCCCAACGTCGACCAGGACGGCACCGCGCCGGAGGCGCCGGTGATCGAGTCGCCCGCGGACGGGTCCTCGATCAGCGACAGCACCCCGACGATCACGGGCACGGGCGAGCCGGGCGCGACGGTCGAGGTGAGCATGGACGGGACCGTGATCGGCACGGCCACCGTGGATGCCGACGGCGGCTGGACGTTGCCGACCACCGACGCCCTGGCCGAAGGGGAGCACACGGTCTCGGCGATCCAGACCGACGAGGCCGGCAACGTGTCCCCGGCTGACTCCAACACCTTCACCATCGACACCGCCGGTCCCGAGGCGCCGGTCATCACCGGCCCGGCCGACGGCTCGACGATCGGCCCGGACGTACAGACCGTGACCGGTACGGCCGAGCCGAACGCGACGGTCAACGTGACCGTCGACGGGGTCGACCACGAGACCACGGCCAACGCCGAGGGCGCCTGGAGCATCGACGTCGGTACGCCGTTCGCCGAGGGCGAGCACACCGCGACGGCCACTCAGACCGACGCCGCCGGCAACACTTCCCCGGCCGCGACCAGCACCTTCACGGTGGATGCCTCCGAGGAGGCGCCCGTCATCACCAGCCCGGAGAGCGGCACCACCACCGACGACAACACTCCGACCATCGAGGGCACCGGCACCCCCGGCACCACGATCACGGTGTACGACCAGGACGACAACGAGATCGGCACGACCACCGTCGCGCCCGACGGCACCTGGACGCTCGACGCCCCGGAGCTCGCGGACGGGACGTACACCTTCGTCGCCACCCAGACCGACGATCTCGGCAACGTCTCGCCCGAGAGCAACTCGGTGATCCTGACGATCGACACGGCGGCGCCCCAGGCGCCTGTGATCACGGCGCCGGAGGCGGACTCGGTCACCGCCGACAACACGCCGACGGTCACCGGCACCGGCGAGCCCGGCGCCGAGGTCGAGGTCTTCATCGACGGCGTCCCGGTCGGCACGACCACCGTCGACCCGACCGGCAACTGGTCGCTGGAGCTGACCACGCCACTCGCGGACGGCGGCCACACGGCCACCGCGACCCAGACCGACGAGGCGGGCAACGTCTCGCCGACCTCCGACCCGGTCCCGTTCACGGTCGACACCCAGGCCCCGGCCGCACCCGTGATCACCTCGCCCGCCGACGGTGACGTCACCGACGACAGCACCCCGACGATCACTGGCACCGGTGAGCCGGGCGCGACGGTCGAGG
>NZ_JBHVGB010000070.1:10620-26782 GCF_042801335.1 Nocardioides sp. NPDC057577
TGACGATCGACGGCGAGGTCGTGGGTGAGGCCACGGTCAACCCTGACGGCATCTGGGAGCTTCCGCTGACCGAGCCGCTGGCCGATGGTGAGCACTCCGTGACGGCGACGCAGACCGACGAGGCCGGCAACGTCTCCGAACCCTCGGCCCCGGTCGTCTTCACGGTCGACACCACGGCACCGGACGCTCCGGTGATCACCTCACCCGCCGACGGCTCCACGACCTCGGACAACACCCCGACCGTCACTGGCACCGGTGAGCCGGGCGCGACGGTCGAGGTGACGATCGACGGCGAGGTCGTGGGTGAGGCCACGGTCAACCCTGACGGCATCTGGGAGCTTCCGCTGACCGAGCCGCTGGCCGATGGTGAGCACACCGTGACGGCGACGCAGACCGACGAGGCCGGCAACGTCTCCGAGCCCTCGGCCCCGGTGACCTTCACGGTCGACGCGGCCGCCCCGGAGGCACCGGTGATCACCTCGCCGGCCGACGGTTCCTCGACCGCCGACCCGACGCCGACCGTCAGCGGTACGGCGGAGCCGAACAGCACGGTCGAGGTGACGATCGACGGCACCGTCGTCGGCACCGCTCCCGTCGACGGCGACGGCAACTGGAGCCTGATCCTCACCGACCCGCTCGACGAGGGGCCGCACACCGCGACCGCCACGGCGACCGACGACTCCGGCAACGTCTCGGACCCGTCCTCCCCGGTCACGTTCACCGTGGACCAGACCGCCCCGGAGGCACCGGTGATCACCGGCCCGGCCGACGGCAGCACGGTCAGCGACACGACACCGCCGATCACCGGCACCGGTGAGCCGGGCGCCACGGTCGAGGTCACCATCGACGGCGACGTCGTCGGCGAGACCACCGTGAACCCGGACGGCACCTGGACGTTCACGCCGACCGAGCCGCTCGCCGACGGCGAGCACACGGTGACCGCGACCCAGACCGACGAGGCCGGCAACACCTCCGAGGTCTCGGAGCCGGTGAGCTTCACCGTCGACGCCTCCTCGGACGCGCCGGTGATCACCTCGCCCGAGTCGGGTGACAGCACCAACGACGACACCCCTGCCATCGAGGGCACCGGGAACCCCGGTGACACCATCACCGTCATCATCGACGGCGACCCGGTCGGGGAGACGACGGTGAACCCGGACGGCACCTGGACCTTCACGCCGACCGAGCCCCTCGAGGACGGTGACCACACGATCACCGCGACCGCGACCGACCCGCTGGGCAACACCTCGGGCGAGTCGAACGCAGTGATCATCACCGTGGACACCACCGCTCCCGAGGCGCCCGAGATCACCTCGCCGACCGACGGCGACTCCACCGGTGACACGACCCCGACGATCGAGGGCACCGGCGAGCCGGGCGCGACCGTGACCGTAGAGATCGACGGTCGGGAGATCGGCACCGCGGTCGTCCAGCCCGACGGCACCTGGTCCCTCGAGGTCACCGACCCGCTCGCGGTCGGCGACCACACGGTCGAGGCCGTCCAGACCGATCCGGCGGGTAACGCCAGCCCGGCGACCACGGTCGACTTCACCGTCACGCCGCCGGCACCGGTGATCACCTCGCCCCAGGACGGCGACAACGTGGACGACACCCCGGCGGTCTCCGGCACCGGCCAGCCCGGTGCGACCGTGACCGTCCAGGTCGACGGCGAGGACGTCGACACGGTTCCCGTCGGCGAGGACGGCACCTGGTCCACGACACTGCCCGCGCTCGCCTGCGGCGAGCACACCTTGACCGCGACCCAGGCCGTCTCGGTCCCCGCGGGCGGCGCGGCCCGAGGGATCGCCGGGGCAGCGGGACGGACGGTCACCTCGCCGGCCTCCGACGCGGTCGACATCGAGGTCGCCTGTGCCGGCGCCGGCACCGACGGCCCCGGTTCCTCCATGGGGAACGACGGCGACGACGGCGGCGTCCTGCCCAACACCGGATCGCCGACCTTCCTCGCCGCGCTCCTCGGGCTCGGTCTCGGCCTGGTGATCGTCGGCGGGCTGATGGTGGCGGGGAGGTTCCGCCGCCAGGGCTGACACGTCGGTCCCGGCGTGAGCCGTGGGGCGACTTGGAGGAGACCAGACGACGCAGAACTGTGCCGCCGCGCCGTCGACACGGTCACGGACGCGGATCCGGGCGCTGAGGCTCCTACTGACTTTTCCCAGCCAGTCCGTGCCTTCCTCACAGGAAGTCCACAGCACCTGGGCGGAATCTTGAGGCATCAACCGCCTCAAGGAGGACCCGATGTCCCGCTCCCGCCGTATCCGCCGTTCACTGCTCGCCGCTGCGGCGATCCCGCTCGTCGCGATCCCGATCGCCACCCCGGCCCTCGCGGTGGCCGCGGTCGGCGCCACCAGGACGTACGCAGCCGAGTCCGGTCCCGGGTACGGCTACGGCGGTTCCGCCGAGAGCTACGGCGGAGCCTATGGCGGCGGGATCGTCGACCCCTACCGGCAGAGCCTCGGCACCTCGACCGCGACCGTCGACTCCGAGCCGGCGACCGACGCGGAGTCGACCGGCGTGGTGCTGATCAACACCGCGGTCGGCTACGGCTCCGCGCAGGGGGCGGGCACCGGACTCACGATCACCGGCGACGGGATCGTGGTGACCAACCACCACGTCGTCGAGGGCGCCACGTCGATCACCGTGACCGACCCGAGCACCGGGGAGACGTACGCCGCGACGGTCCTCGGCTACGACGACGTCCGTGACGTCGCGGTGCTGCAGCTCGAGGACGCCTCGGGCCTCTCGACGGTCGCGACCGACCGGGACGCGGCGACCCAGGGCGAGGAGGTCACCGCTGTCGGCAACGCCGAGGGCCAGGGCTCGCTCTCGGCCGCAGACGGCACGGTCACCGACCCGAGCACCGCGATCACCGTCAACAACGAGGACGGCACCGCCTCCGACCTCAGCGACCTTATCCAGACCGACGCCGATGTCGTCTCGGGCGACTCCGGCGGTGCGCTGCTCGACGAGGACGGCGAGGTCATCGGGATGAACGTCGCCGCGACCTCGGGATCGGCCGAGATCTCGGGCTACGCCATCCCGATCGACACCGTGCTCGACATCGCCGCCCAGATCCTGGCGGGGGAGGAGTCCGGCGACGTCGAGATCGGCGGCTCGGCGGCCGCGCTCGGGGTGCAGGTCGACACGACCAGGTCGACGCTGGTCGTCGGTGTCGTCGAGGACGGCGCCGCCGAGGCGGCCGGGGTCACCGCGGGCAGCACGATCACCTCCGTCGGAGGGACCGCCGTGGCTAGCATCGAGGACATCACCTCGGTCCTGGGCAGCCACGAGCCCGGCGAGGAGATCTCGCTCAGCTGGACCGATGCCGCCGGCGAGGCCCACACCACCACCGTGACGCTCGGCGAGGGGCCGGTCGCCTGACCGCGAGGATCAGCTGCGCGGTCCCTCGTCGTCGCGGGGGCCGCCGCCTGTCGCCTCGTCGGAGATCGGACGCTCCGCCCTGATCGGGATCGCACCGGTGTAGCCCTCGCGTTCGACGGCGATCTGCTGGACGCGGTCGCGGACGAGCCGCCAGCCGATCATCAGCGCCGGGATGATGACGACCAGGGTCGCGACCGTCCAGGTGCCGATCGGATAGTCGAAGCCCATCAGGACCAGCACGGTCGCGAGGAACACGAGGGTGGCGTAGCCGGTCCACGGGGATCCCCACAGCCGGAAGTCGGGCCGGTACATCAAGCCCTTCTTCCAGCGCCGGTAGAGCTGGATCTGACAGATCACGATGGTCGCCCAGGACGCGATGATGCCGAGCGCCGACATGTTCAGCACGATCTCGAACGCCTGGCCCGGCACGATCGCGTTGAGGCCGACGCCGAGGAGCGTGATGCAGCCGGTGAGCAGGATCCCGCCGTACGGAACGCCGTTCCTCGACATTCGACCGGTGAAGGTCGGGGCGCTCCCGCTCATCGCCATGGACCGCAGGATGCGTCCGGTCGAGTAGAGGCCGGCGTTGAGGGAGGAGAGCGCCGCGGTCAGCACCACGAGGTTCATGATGGTGCCGGAGTTCGCGATCCCGAGCTGGTCGAAGAACGTCACGAACGGGCTCTCGTCCGCCCGGTAGGACGTGTAGGGCAGCAGCAGCGCGAGTAGCACCAGCGAGCCCACGTAGAACACCGCGATGCGGGCGATGACGGAGTTGATCGCCCGGGGCATGATCTTCGCCGGCTCGGCGGTCTCGCCGGCGGCGGTGCCGACGAGCTCGACCGCTGCGTACGCGAAGACGACGCCGGAGATGACGATGACGAGCGGGAGCACGCCGACCGGGAAGAGCCCGCCGTTGTCGATCACCATCCCGATCCCGGTCTCCTGGCCGTTGAGCTCCTTGCCTCCGGCGAGCACGATCGTCCCGAGCACGAGGAAGCCCAGCAGCGCGACCACCTTGATGAGCGCCGCCCAGAACTCCAGCTCGCCGAAGAGCTTGACCGAGATCAGGTTCATCGAGAGCACGACCGCGAGCGCGATCAGCGCGATCACCCACTGCGGGACGACCTCGAAGGTGCCCCAGAAGTGCATGTACGTCGCGATCGCGGTGACGTCGACGATGGAGGTCATCGCCCAGTTCAGGAAGTACATCCAGCCGGCGGCGAACGCGGCCGGCTCGCCGAGGAACTCCCGGGCGTAGGAGACGAACGACCCCGATGACGGTCGGTGCAGCACGAGCTCGCCGAGCGCCCGCAGGATCAGGAAGACGAACACCCCGCAGAAGGCGTAGACGAGGAACAGGCCCGGCCCGGCCTCGCGGAGGCGGCCGCCCGCACCCAGGAACAGCCCGGTGCCGATGGCGCCGCCGATCGCGATCATCTGCAGCTGCCGCGGGCTGAGGCTCTTGTGGTAGCCCTCGTCCTCGTCGGTCAGTCCGCTGATCTGGCCGCTGGTCTGGCCGCTGGTCTGGTCGTCGGTGTCGGTCATCGGCTCGCTCCCGGTCCGGAGTGCGGTGGCTCGGGCACGTCCTTGAACAGCAGCCACCCGCCGACCACGGCGACGGCCGCCGCCACGGCGTAGCCGATCAGCGACCACCAGCCGAGATGCAGGTACGCCGTCACCCCGACGATCGCCAACGCGAGGAACACCATCGTCATGCCGATGATCGGCGTCCGTGGCCTGTATGGATCCCGTGCCAATGCGATCACCTCACCTGCAGGGCAGGGCCCCCGATGGCCCCGCTCCGGGGATCAATTAGAGCGCATCGAGCGTGTTCTCGCGGTGACCGGACGTCGCCCGGCGTTTCCGTTCCGTCGCACGGCAAATAACAGTAAGGTCGCCTTACAGTTAACCCCCATGAAGGAGCGTTTCGATGCGTAGCTCGAGGATCCGCACCATCCGCACCACACTCACGGCGACCGCCGCTCTGGCTCTCGTCCTGGTCGCACCGCTGGCCGCGCCGGCCGCCGTGCCCAGCCCCGACGCCGGCGGCTCGGCGACCCGCACCGGAGAGGTCGAGGCGGCCGCGCTGACCTGGTCGGACGAGTTCGACGGGCCCGCCGGCAGTGCCCCGAACGGCGCCAACTGGAACTTCGAGACCGGAGGCGGGGGCTGGGGCAACAACGAGCTGCAGACCTACACGAGCTCCCGCGACAACTCAGCGCTCGACGGCAACGGCAACCTGGTCATCACCGCCCGGCAGAGCGGGAGCGGCTACACCTCGGCCCGGCTCACCACCAAGGGCAAGGTCCAGCCGAAGTTCGGTCGCCTGGAGGCGCGTATCCAGATCCCGCGCGGCCAGGGGATCTGGCCGGCGTTCTGGATGCTGGGCGGCCAGTTCGACAACGTCGGCTGGCCCGCCTCCGGCGAGATCGACATCATGGAGAACGTCGGCTACGAGCCCCACCTGGTCCACGGCACCCTGCACGGCCCGGGCTACTCCGGCGGCAACGGCATCACCGGTCAGTACATGCACCCGCAGGGCTGGTCCTTCGCCGACACCTTCCACACCTTCGCGGTCGACTGGCAGCCCGGCTCGATCACCTGGTCCGTCGACGGGGTCGCCTACCAGACCTTCACCACGGCCAACACCGGCGCCAACCCCTGGGTCTTCGACCAGCCGTTCTTCTTCATCCTCAACGTCGCGGTCGGCGGCAACTGGCCCGGCAACCCCGACGGCACGACCCAGTTCCCGCAGAGCATGGTCGTGGACTACGTACGCGTCTACGACTCTCAGCTCTAGGTCCCCCTGGATACGACGGGACGTTCCGGTCGGTTACCCGCGGGTAGACCGACAAGAACGTCCCGTCGTTTCTGTCTCGGCCGGCGCCCGAGCACTACGGGTTCGGTACGGGTCTGAGAGCTCACCCGGTCCTGTCAGCCTGAGCCGTCCGATCTTGATCACAGGAGGAATGTTGCTCAGATCATTGAACAGAAAGCTCACTTTCGCGCTCGCCGGGCTGGCGGTTGTCGGTGCGAGCGTCGTCGTCAGCTCGCCCCCGGCTTCGGCTGCGGGCGTGTGCAACGGCAGTGCGAGTGGGTGGGTCTATCACAACTATGACTACCGGATGGCGATGGTGAAGGACTCGAACAACGGGAACACGCCGTTGTGCTTCCTGAACCCGGGCCACACGGGCAACGCCGTCAAGACCCTGCAGCGGGCGCTGAACCAGTGCTACGGGCGCAACCTTGACGTCGACGGGATCTACGGCGACGCGACCAAGGCCGCGGTGAAGGTGGCCCAGGGTCGTCACGGGCTCGAGCAGGACGGCCTGTTCGGCCCGAACACCAGCAAGGCCATGACCTGGCCATGGAACGACGACATAAGGTACCGCGGCTGTGAGACGCGCGCGGCCGCGAGCTTCCAGTGGGTCTGGGTCTGATGCGGGAAAACGGTATGCGCAGGATGATGGCGGCTGCTCTGCTGGCAGTTCTGCTACCCGGCGGACTCGTGACTGTTGGAGCCCAGCCCGCCCAGGCGTACGGCCCATGCACGGGATCCGAGACGATCGAGGGTGCTGCCCTGCCCAAGCCGATGCCGTGCTACATGGGGCCAGGAGCGGGGGCGAAGAGCGCGGTTGAAGCGCTTCAGAAGGCCATAGTGCTGTGCTACAGCAGTACGGCGGCGGCGCGGTACGTCATCAACAGCGGTGGATTCGACGGCGCCTACGGCCCAGGCACGGTGAGCGCCGTCAAGTGGTTGCAGAGCAACCGCTTCGGCTTCACCGGAAGCGACGTGGACGGGGTGTTCGGCCCGGCCAGCGATCGTAAGATGCGGTACCCGTTCGATTACGGCTGTGCTCGGATTCCTTACTGAGTCGCTTCGACCGGCTGATCATCACGCCGGGCCGAGGAAACGGATGACGACGCCCTCGTCGTGATGCACCCGGGCGCGGACTCCGTAGACCTCGGCGATGAGGGCCTCGGTGAGCACCTGCGCGGGCGCCCCGCCGGCGACGACGCGGCCCTGGGAGAGCACGAAGACCTGGTCGCAGTAGGTGGCGGCGAGGTTGAGGTCATGCAGTGCGACCAGGCAGGTCGTGGGCATCCGGCGGACCAGCGCGAGCAGGGCCAGCTGGTGGCGTACGTCGAGGTGGTTCGTCGGCTCGTCCAGGAGCAGGATCTCGGGCTCTTGGGCGAGCGCCCGAGCGATCTGCGTACGCTGCCGCTCGCCGCCCGACAGGGTCGAGAAGCGCTGGTCGAGGCGGTCGGCGATGCCGGCGTGGGTGGCCGCCTCCACGATGACGGCGCGGTCGTGGGCGCTGTCGGGCGCCCAGGCCGGGCGGTGCGGGATCCGGCCGAGCGCGACGACGTCGCGTACCCGTAGGTCCTGGCTGGTCGCCGGCTCCTGCTCGACGACCGCGAGCCGTCGCGCCAGCCGGCGCCGGGACATGCCGGCGAGCGGGCTGCCGTCGAGCAGCACGTCCCCGGAGTCCGCGGGCCGCAGCCCCGCCAGGATGCGGATCAGCGAGGACTTCCCGGAACCGTTGGGCCCGAGCAGCCCGACGGTGACGCCGTCCTCGACCTGGAGGGAGACGTCGTCGACGACGAGGCGCCCACGGGGAGCCCATCGGACCCGCCCTGCCTCGAGCGCCGTCACCGGCGGGCTCTCATCAGCACCAGGGCGAAGGCGGGCACCCCGACGAGCGCGGTCGCCACCCCGACCGGGAGCTCCTCGGGGTCGATCACGGTCCGGGCCGCGGTGTCGACCCAGATCAGGAAGATCGCGCCGAGCAGCGCGGTCGCCGGGAGCAGCAGCCGGTGTCCGGGGCCGACCAGTGCGCGTGCCAGGTGCGGCAGCACCAGCCCGACGAAGCCGATCGCGCCGGAGGTGGACACGATGACGGCCGTCATCAGCGCCGTCAGCACCAGGAGCACCGCCCGGATCCGGCCGACGTCGACTCCGAGGGAGGCCGCCGCGTCGTTGCCGAAGGCGAACGCGTCCAGCCAGCCGGCGCCCGCGACGCAGCAGAGCAGTCCGCCGAGCACGATCACCCCGCAGACCAGGACGTCGGTCCAGCTCGCCGAGGAGAGCGACCCGAGCAGCCAGAACAGCACCCCGCGTGTCTGCTCGGCGTCGGCCGCGGTGAACACGATGAACGAGGTGAGCGCCGAGAAGAGCTGGGTGGCGGCGATGCCGGCCAGGACGAGCCGGTCGGTGGTGCCGCCGGCGAGCGAGGCCAGCAGCAGCACGAGCGCGAACGACACGAGCGCTCCCGCGAACGCCCCGGTGGAGAGCCCGATCGCGCCCGATCCGACGCCCAGCACGACGATCGAGACCGCGCCGGTCGAGGCTCCTGAGGAGATGCCGAGCACGAACGGGTCGGCGAGCGGGTTGCGCAGCAGCGACTGCAGGATCACCCCGCAGATCGCCAGTCCCGCTCCACAGATCCCCGCCAGCAGCGTACGTGGCAGCCGCAGGTCCCACACGATGCTCTGCTGGAGCAGGGTGAGGTCGGAAGAGCCGAGGCCGACCCGGTTAGCCACGACGCCGTAGACGTCGGCGACGCTCAGGTCGGAGGGCCCGACGGTGATCGCCCCCGCGACCGAGGCCAGCACCACCAAGGGCGCGACCAGCAGGACGCCGGTGATCCCGATCGCCGAGGCGTCACGTCCGTCGGCCGAGGCGTCGCCCGCGTCGGTCGAGATGTCACGTGCGTCGGTCGAGATGTCACGTACGTCGGCCGAGACGTCATCGCCGTGCCAAGTCGGCCGACCGGGGTGACGCTTCGGCTGATCGGAGCCCGGCGTACGCAGTCTCATAGGCCGAGGTCGGCGAGCTGCTCGGCGACGTTCTCGACGGCGTAGACGGTGCGGATCGACGGGTTGAGCTCGGCGCCGGAGAGAGTCACGAAGCGGTCGTTCTTCACCGCCTCCATCTGCGACGTGACCGGGTTGGTCTTCAGGTAGTCGATCTTCGCGCGGGCGGTCTCGGCGGTCTGGCTCTTGCGGGTCAGGTCGCCGAGGACGATGACGTCGGGGTTGCGCTCGGCGACGGTCTCCCAGTTGATCTGCGGCCATTCGTCGGTGGTGTCGTCGAAGACGTTCTCCACGCCGAGGGTGCGGCCGATGATCCCGGGGCCGCCGCAGCAGCCGGCCAGGTAGGGCGACTCCGAGTTGGCGAACCAGTACATCGCGCTCACCTCGCCGGCAGGGGCCTCGGCCCGGGCCTTCTCCAGCCGCTCCGACAGGTCGGCGACGAGTTCCTCGCCCCGTTCGGGGACGCCGAAGATCCGCGCCAGGTCGGTGATCTCGCCGAAGATGGTCTCGATCTCGAGGGCGTCGTGGCGGGTGCCGTCGTCGTCGCCCTCGTTGTCCTTGAGGCACTCGGCGGGGGAGAGGTAGGAGCCCACGCCGAGCTTCTCCAGGTTCTCGGGTGTGGTCACCCCGCCCTCGCCCAGAGTGCTGGCGAAGGAGGCTGTGACGAAGTCCGGCTCGGTCTCCAGGACGCGCTCGTAGGAGGGCGCGTTCTCGGCCAGCCGGGGCACGTCCTCGTTGGCCGCGGCCAGCCAGTCGAGCACCGGGTCGGTCCAGGTCGCGGAGCCGACGACCCGGTCGGCCAGGCCGAGCGAGAGCAGGATCTCCGTGGAGCCCTGGTTGAGCGAGACGACGCGCTCCGGCGGTGCCTCGAGCGTAATCTCGCGGCCGCAGTTGGTCAGGGTGATCGGGAAGCCGGCGGTGCCGGCGGCCGCCTGCTGTGTGCCGGAGGGCTGGTCGGCGGCGCAGCCGGCCAGCGTGGAGCCGAGCACCAGAACGGTGCTCGCGGTGAGAGTTCGGATGGTGCGGGAGGGATGCACGTCGGTCCTCGAGCGGGTCGCGGGCTGGTGCGCGTCGCCCGTGCTGACCGGCAGCGGTGTGCTGCAGGGCCAGCAGGTCTTCGGACTCGGGATCGACCGGCGCGAGACGCCTTCCCAGGCCCGAGGGCCCAGTGGCACAGTGTCCCGTCCGTCACCCACACCGCTGCGCGTCAGTCCCGGACTCTCACCGGGTTCCCGTGCCGGGACTACGTCCCGAGCGGCTGGCCAGAAGACCGTAGCAGGCGGCTCCGCCCGCGCGTGGCCTCAGCCCTCGCGATGGGCGCTCAGCCCGTCCTCCCCGGGTGCGACCGAGTCGTGGAGCCTGATCGTGTGGTCGTAGTGCTCTTCGGCCATGGGCCGGTAGTCGATCCGCGGCTCCGTCATCACGCCCTCGAGACGTACGGTCAGGTCGGCCTCGATCCGGGCCATGACCTGCGGGTTCATGGTGTCGGCGTCGGTGATCAGGTGCGGTCGCAGCGGGTCCATCCCGGTGTACCAGAACGTGCCGTGCAGCAGTGGCCACAGGACGTCCTCGATGTCGCCGCTGATCCCACGCGGACCGAGGGTCGCGGCCCGGTCGCCGGCGGTGACGACGGTCAGCGCGCGCTTGCCGACCAGGCCGCCCTTGCCGTACTTGAGCGGCTTGCCGGTCTCCGGATCCGGTACGTCGAAGGCGAACCCCGACTCGAAGACGCGGTCGATCCAGCCCTTGAGGATGGCGGGCACCGAATACCACCACAGCGGGAACTGCACGACCAGCAGATCGGCCTCCCGTAGCCGGTCCTGGTGGTGGCGTACATCAGCCTCGCCGCGCTCCACCAGAAGTGGATTGAAACCTTCTCGATAGAGGTCGATCTCGTCGACGCTCCAGCCGGCTGTGCCGAGGGCGTTCATGCCGACCTCGCGCAGCCGTCCGTTGAGTGATGCCGCGTGCGGATGTGCCCATACCCAGAGTGCGTGCATAGGGCTCTGAACGCCGTCTGACGCGGTGGGATTCCCGCCTGGAGACAGGCCGGCGCCGACACGGTCTGATGACAAAGTCCGGATCTCGCTCAAATTAGCGGCCTCAGAGTGTTGACGTATGTGATTGCCATCACTAGCGTAAACCAGGCTTGAAACCTTTCAATTCGAGGAGCTGCCCATGCCGGACACACCCGCCGCACTGGAGCTGCGGGACGTGGCCAAGTCGTTCGGCCCCGTACGCGCCCTCCGGTCCGGAAGCCTCCGGGTCGAGGCCGGATCCATCCACGCGCTCGTGGGGGAGAACGGAGCCGGGAAGTCGACCCTGGTCAAGATCGTCGCCGGGCTCTACCGCCGTGACGCGGGCGACTACCTGCTCGCCGGGGAGCAGGTCGACTTCCGCAACACCGCCGACGCCAAGCAGGCCGGGGTCGCGGTCATCTACCAGGAGCCGACCCTCTTCCCCGACCTCTCCGTCACCGAGAACATCTTCATGGGGCGCCAGCCGACCAACCGCTGGGGCAAGATCGACCGCGCCGCGATGCGCACCGAGGTCGTCGAGCTCTTCGCCCGGCTCGGCGTCCCGATCGAGCCCGACCGGCCGACCGAAGGCCTCTCCATCGCCGACCAGCAGCTGATCGAGATCGCCAAGGCGCTCTCGCTCGACGCCAAGGTCTTGATCATGGACGAGCCGACCGCTGCCCTCTCGGGCAACGAGGTCGACCGGCTGATGACCGTGGCGCGCACGCTGCGCGACCAGGGCTGCGCCGTCGTCTTCATCTCGCACCGCTTCGACGAGGTGTTCGCGCTCTGCGACACGATCACCGTGATGCGCGACGGCGCCTACATCTCCACCGACCCCATCTCCGAGGTCACCGAGGACGAGATCGTCCAGCGGCTCGTCGGACGCGAGGTCTCCGACCTCTACCCCAAGCTCGAGGCCACGGTCGGCAAGCCACTGCTCGAGGTCACGGGCCTCACCCGCACGGGACTGTTCCAGGACATCAGCCTGACCGTCCGCGAAGGTGAGATCGTCGGCCTGGCGGGCCTCGTCGGTGCCGGGCGCAGCGAGGTCGCTCAGGCGATCTTCGGCGTCGACCCCTACGAGAGCGGCGAGGTCGTCCTCGACGGACGCCCGGTCCCGCCGGGTGACCCGAGGCGGGCGATCGAGATGGGTCTGGCGTTCGTCCCCGAGGACCGTCGCCAGCACGGTCTCGTCCTGGACGCACCGATCTCGCGCAACATCACGCTGCCGATGAGTGGCCGGCTCGCTCGCACCGGGCTGATCAGCAGCGGTATCGAGAACCGCTCGGCCGCCGACTGGGCCGCCCGGCTCGAGGTCAAGGCCGCGACGCTCGACACCCTGGCCGGCACCCTCTCGGGCGGCAACCAGCAGAAGGTCGTCCTGGCCAAGTGGCTCTCGACCCGGCCGAAGGTGCTGATCATCGACGAGCCCACTCGGGGCATCGACGTCGGCACCAAGTCCGAGGTCCACCGGCTGCTCTCGTCCCTGGCCCAGGAGGGTCTCGGGATCCTGATGATCTCCTCCGAGCTCCCCGAGGTGCTCGGCATGGCCGACCGGGTGATCGTCCTCAGCGAAGGCCACCAGACGGCCGAGCTGAGCCGTGAGGAGGCGACCCCCGAGGCCGTCATGCGCGCGGCGACGGCCCACCACTCCACCACCCTGAACATCAGCGAGGCATCATGACCACCACGCTCGACGCGCCCGCTCCGGCCGCGCCGCAGCCACGCCACCGAGCAGCCAACCGGCTGACCTGGCTTCTCAAGCAGCGCGAGACCGGCATCGCCATCGCCTTCATCCTCCTGCTCGTGGTGACCACTGCGGTCAACCCCAACTTCCTGTTCAGCACGGACGGCTGGCGCGACCTCACCCTGACTCCCGCGATCCTCGTCTGCCTGGCGATCGGCCAGGCGATGGTGATCATCACCCGCAACGTCGACCTCAGCGTCGGCTCGACGCTGGGCCTCACCGCCTACCTCGCCGGCCGGCTCTTCCTCGACACCGGGCTCCCGGTGATCGTGGTCGTCCTGATCGCCGTCGCCGCGGGCGCCGTGCTCGGCCTGGTCAACGGGGCGCTGGTCGCCTTCGCCAAGGTACCGGCGCTGGTCATCACCCTCGGCACGCTCTACGTCTACCGCGGGATCATGCTCGAGTGGGCCGGCAGCGACCGGATCAACGCCTCCGACATCCCGCCCGGGCTGCTCGACTTCGGCACCGGGTCGTTCCTGTTCATCCCCAACCTCGCCTGGATCTCGTTCGCGCTGCTGGCCGTCGTGATCTACCTGATGCGCTCCACGCGCGCCGGCCGCGAGTTCTACGCGATCGGCTCCGACCCCGACGCCGCCACCCTCTACGGGCTGCGCGACAAGCGCCGGGTCCTGCAGGCGTTCGCCACCTCGGGTGCGCTCGCCGGCCTCGCCGGGATCCTGTACGTCTCCCGCTACGGCACCATCAGCTCCGGCGTCGGCCAGGGCATCGAGCTCGAGGCGGTCGGCGCCGCGGTCGTCGGCGGTGTGGCCATCTTCGGTGGCAGCGGCACCGTCCTCGGGGCAGCGCTGGGGGCGTACCTCCTCACCACCATCAACCGGGCGCTCCCGGTCCTGGGCATCCCCGACTTCTGGCAGCAGGCCGTCGTCGGCGCGCTGATCATCGGCGCGATCGTCCTGGACCGCTACTTCGCGCGCCGTCAGCACGACAAGCTCCTCGCAGAGAGGGAAGAATCATGAGTGAGCGCCAGCGAACGGCAACAAGCCTCAGGCCGCCACGTCCGTACGCTTCGTTCCCCTCGACGGAGGTGGCGGCATGAGCCTCCTTGCCTCTGAGAAGGCGCCGACGAGGACGTACGCCGCCCACGCCAAGCCGTGGTGGCAGCGCACCCTGATGACCAGGGACACGGCGATCATCGCCCTGCTCGTCGTCGTGTGGACGTACGCCTCGATCGCGATCCTCAACTTCTCCGACCCGATCACGGTCTACTTCCTGGTCCTCGACATCGCGCCGATCCTGCTCATCGCGCTGCCGATGACGCTGATCATCATCACCGGCGAGATCGACCTGTCGGTGGCCAGCGTCGTCGGACTCTCCAGCGTCCTGTTCGGGGTGCTGCACCGCGAGGGCCTGCCGATGGTCGCCGCGATGGTGCTCGCCCTGCTCGCCTGTGCGGTCGCGGGAGCGCTCAACGGCGTGCTCGTCACCCGCTACGGGCTGCCGTCGCTCGCCGTCACCATCGGCACCATGGCGCTATTCCGTGGCATCGCGGTCGGAGCGCTCGGCACCACCGCGATCACCGACTGGCCCGACTCCTGGCAAGACCTCGTCCAGGCCCGGATCGGCGACTCCCAGATCCCGCTGATGACGATCCCGCTGGTCGTCCTGATCCTGATCTTCGCCGTGGTCCTGCACTTCACCCCCTTCGGGCGCGGCATCTTCGCGGCCGGTCTCAGCAAGGACGCGGCCCGCTTCTCCGGCGTCAACGTCGACCGTACGAAGCTGATCCTGTTCACGCTCAGCGGGCTGGTCTCGGGGTTGGCGGGCATCTACTTCACGCTGCGCTACGGCAGCGCGCGGGGCGACAACGCCACCGGTATGGAGCTCCAGGTCATCGCGGCGGTGCTGCTCGGCGGGGTCTCCATCTTCGGTGGCCGGGGTGCGATCCCCGGCGTCATCGCCGGCGTCGTCCTGATCGGGACGATCGGCAGCGCGCTCCGCCTCGACGGGACCAGTGCCAACCTCATCCAGATCATCACCGGCGTACTTCTCATCGCAGCAGTCATCGCGGCCAGCGTTCTCGGCTGGACCGGCCGCATCGTCGGCACCTATCGCCGGCAACACAGCTCGGACGAACCATCCTCTAAGAACTCAAAGAAATCGGAGTGAGAGACATGACCAGCAAGTTCCGACGCGCAGGCAGTGCCGTCGCCATCGTTGCGGCCCTCGGCCTCGCCCTGTCCGCCTGTGGCGGCGGTAGCGACAGCGGTAGCGATGGAGAGGGTGGCGGCGACACCAGCAGCATCACCTTCATCCCGAAGAACCTCGGCAACCCCTACTTCGATGCCTCCGACACCGGCGGCCAGAAGGCCGCCGAGGAGATCGGGACCACGTGGAAGCAGGTCGGCCCGACCGAGTCGACCCCCGACTCCCAGGTCAGCTTCATCAACACCGCGACCCAGCAGCGCGCCGGCGCGCTCGTGGTCTCGGCCAACGACCCGACCGCCATCGGTGACGCCCTCGACGAGGCCCGCAAGGCCGGCACCAAGGTCGTCACGATGGACTCCGACACCGAGCCGCAGTTCCGCGACGTGTTCGTCAGCCAGGCCGACGCCGCCGGCATCGCCAAGAGCCAGGTCGACCTGATCGCCGAGCAGATCGGCGACAAGGGCGAGATCGCGATCCTCTCCGCGGCGGCCAACGCCACCAACCAGAACGAGTGGATCAAGCTGATGGAGGAGGAGCTGGCTGCCAACCACCCCGACATCAAGCTCGTCGACACCGTCTACGGCAACGACGACGACCAGACGTCCTTCGACAAGACCGCGGGTCTGCTGCAGTCCCACCCGAACCTCAAGGGCATCATCAGCCCGACCACGGTCGGCGTCGCCGCGGCCGCGCGCTACCTGTCCGACTCGCAGTACAAGGGCAAGGTCGCGCTGACCGGCCTCGGCACCCCGAACCAGATGCGGGAGTACATCAAGGACGGCACCGTGAAGTCCTTCGCGCTGTGGGACCCCGAGCAACTCGGCTACCTCTCCGCGTACGCCGCCGACGCGCTGGCCTCGGGTGACATCGAGGGCAAGGAGGGCGACAAGTTCGAGGCCGGTGACCTGGGCGAGTACACCGTCGGTGCCGACGGCGTCATCGTCCTCGGCGAGCCCACCGTCTTCGACGAGTCGAACATCGACGACTTCGACTTCTGAGTCCGAGCCTGCGACCC
>NZ_JBHVGB010000071.1:0-26578 GCF_042801335.1 Nocardioides sp. NPDC057577
GGCCGGCCCCGCGATGCGGGACCGGCCGACGGAAGTCTGACTACGAGGGCCTCAGCCCTCGTCCTCCCCCAGGATGGAGCGCAGACGCTTGGGCGCAGGGCCCGACTCGTTGACGGCGGCCGCCATCACGGGTGCCTGTGACTCAGCCGAGTTGTTGAGCGCGTCGAGCTGCTGCGTGAAGTAGCTCTTCAGGCGGGAGCGGTACTCACGCTCGAAGTTACGCAGGGTGTCGACCTCGGTGGTCAGGTTGTCCTTCTCACGCTCGAGCTCGCCGAAGAGCTGCTGGCGACGCTCGGCGGTCTCGCTGTCGAGCATCTGCGCACGGGTGCGCGCATCGGCCTCCATGCGGTCGGCCTTCGACTTCGACTCGGCCTCGAGGCGCTCGGACTTGGTGCGGGCCTCGCCGACGATCTTGTCGGCGTCGTTCTTGGCCGTGTCGATGAGCGCGTCGTGGTTGCGCGTGGCCAGCTCGAGCAGGCGCGCGGCGGCGTTGGACGCCTCCGGCACGGTCTCGACCCGGATCGTCTCGATACCGCCGGTCTGCGGTGCCTCCTGATACATCGGCATCTGGTGCGAGACCGGCTCAGGAGCCGGCATCGGCTCAGGAGCAGGCGGCTCGGGAGCCATCGGGAAGGACGGACCCCCACCCGACTGCGCAGATGCCAACTTCCCGCGAAGGTCGTCGTTCTCCCGGGTGAGACGTGCCAGTTCGGCCTCGACCTCGTCGAGGAACTGGTCCACCTCGCCCATGTCGTAGCCCTCGCGGAGCCGGACGGGAGTAAAGCGCTTGTTGCTCACGTCCTCTGGCGTCAGCGGCATGACCTCACCCATTCATTACTCGGTTGACTCAGACGTACGGACTGCACCGCCGGGGGGCGGCATCAGGTAATGCTGTCGAAACTCTAGCGCCTGTCCGTAGACATGCCAGATGCGGACCGCATCCAGGCACCTACGAGCAGGTGTCGAAGGCCTCAGCTCTGGTTGAAGAAGCCGCCCTCAACGATCCTCTGCTTGGCCTCAGCCGTGACCGAAACGTTCGCAGGTGAGATAAGAAACACCTTGTTGGTGACCCTCTCGATGTTCCCATAGGTAGCAAAGATCAGGCCCGCGGCAAAGTCGACAAGCCGTTTCGCGTCCGCATCGTTCATCTCGGTGAGATTCATGATCACCGGCGTGCCGTCGCGGTAGTTCTCGCCGACTTGACGCGCTTCGTTGTAGGACGTCGGGGTCAGCGTGATGATCTTGGAAAGCTCTGCCACCGCAGGCACCACCGTTGCTCGTCGCCGCTCGGAAAGGTCGGCCACCGGAGCCGGACGTGACTGCTTGGACCGCACCGGCGCCTTGACGGCCTCGTGGGAGCGGGTCTCGTCGTCGTCACCCTCGTAGACATCGTCGTCGTACCCGGTGTCCTCGAGCAGGCCGAGGTATTCACCGAACCTGCGCATCGCGCCGCTCATGTGTGTCCCACCTTCCCCAAAGTATTGCTGTCCGAGACATTACTTGACAGTTGGCCTCTCTCCGAGGACCGCAGACCCGACACGTACGTGTGTCGCGCCATGGGCAATCGCCTGCTCCAGGTCGCCGCTCATCCCCGCCGACAGCACCGTCGCCTCGGGATATTCGACCAGGAAGTCCTCGCGGATCCGCGCCAGCCGGGCGAACGCCTGCTCCGGCTCCTCGCCAAGAGGCGCGACCGCCATCAGGCCCCGCAGCCGGAGACCGTCGGTCGCCTCGACCTCAGCAGCCAGGTCGCGTACGTCACCGGGATCCGCCCCGGCACGACCCTCGCGCCCGGGCGGGTCGAGGGAGACCTGCAGGAGCACGTCGAGGATCTGGCCGCGCTCCCCCGCGCCGCGGCTGAGCCGGGGCAACAGGGAGGAGCGGTCGACGGACTCGACCACGTCGGCGTATCCGGCCACGGCCGCCGCCTTGTTGGACTGAAGCCCGCCGACGTAGTGCCAGCGCAGCCCGAGGTCGGCGCACTCGGCCGCCTTGGCAGCCGCCTCCTGGTGGCGGTTCTCGCCGACGTCGGTCACGCCGAGACCGGCCAGGATGCGTACGTCGGAGGCGGGGAAGAACTTGGTGACCACGACGAGGTGGACGTCGTCGGCGGGGCGACCGGCGGCCTTGGCGGCCACCGCGATCCGCTCGCGGGTCTCGGCGAGCCCCGCGGCGATCTCATCGGCGCGACCGGTAACCATCAGGCACCACGCAGCCGGATCAGGGCACCCAGCGACATGCCGGCGCCGTCGCGACGGTAGGAGTAGAGGTCGTCGGACTCGCGGGTGCAGCGGCTGGCGTCGACCGCCTCGACGCCCTCCCGTGCCAGCTGGGCGAGCACTCCGGCGCCGACGTCGAGGCTCGGGGTGCCCCAGCTCGTGGTGGCACGCGTGGCCGGCTCGACCGCGGCGATCTCCTCCTGCATCTCGGCAGGCACCTCGTAGCACTTGCCGCACACGTGCGGTCCGACCCAGGCGGTGATCCGGGTCGCGCCGAGCGCGCGCATCCGGGCGACGGTCTCGGGCACGACCCCGACCGCCATCCCCTTGCGTCCGGCGTGCGCCGCGCCGATGACCCCGGCCGCCTCGTCGGCGAACAGCACGGGTACGCAGTCGGCGGTGCGGACCAGCAGCACCAGGTCACGCTCGGTGGTGACGATCCCGTCCGCCTCCGGACGGGTGCCGCACTCCGCGTCGACGACCGCGTTGCCGTGGACCTGGTAGAGGTCGGCGTAGGGCGCGCCGTCGGCGAAGTCGGCCAACAGCAGCCGATGGTTCTCGGCCTTCGCCTCCAGCGAGTCCGAGCCGTTGACCGCCAGGTTGAGCTCGGCGTACGGAGCGAGACTGACCCCGCCGTACCTGTCGGTGAACGCCAGGTCGACGAGGCCTGCGGAGGCTCGGAAGGAGTACAAGCGAGGGCCTTACTTCAAGAAATCGGGCACGTCGAGCTCATCATCGCTGAACTGCACGCTGGGAGCGGGCTTCTTGGCGACGGGGGCGGGCTCGGCCGGCGGGGTCGCGGGCGGAGGCGTGGCCGGGGCTGCAGGCTTGGCCGGCTCCTCGGCGGGCTCCTCGGCGCGACGGGTCGCGACCGCGGTGGCCACGGCGGCGGTCTCGCCGTTGCCGGCGGACTGGGAGCCGCTGGAGCGGCCCTGCACGCTGCCGAGCGCCGAGGCGCCCTCGCGGCGCTTGGGCATGCCGCCGTCGAAGCCGGCGGCGATCACCGTGACCCGGACCTCGTCACCGAGCGCGTCGTCGATGGTCGCGCCGAAGATGATGTTGGCCTCCTGGTGGACCGCGTCGGCGACCAGCGCGGCAGCCTCGTTGATCTCGAAGAGGCCGAGGTCGGAGCCACCCGCGATCGAGAGCAGGACCCCGTGGGCGCCGTCGATCGACGCCTCCAGCAGCGGCGAGGAGACGGCCATCTCGGCGGCCTCGACGCTGCGGTTGTCGCCGCGCGCGGACCCTATTCCCATCAGCGCCGAGCCGGCGTTGGACATGACCGACTTCACGTCGGCGAAGTCGAGGTTGATCAGGCCGGGCGTGGTGATCAGGTCGGTGATGCCGGAGACACCCTGCAGCAGCACCTGGTCGGCCTGGCGGAACGCGTCCATCACCGACACGTTGCGGTCCGAGATCGACAGCAGCCGGTCGTTGGGGATGACGATGAGGGTGTCGACCTCCTCGCGAAGCTTGGAGATGCCGTCCTCGGCGGAGTTGGCGCGCCGGCGGCCCTCGAAGGCGAACGGGCGGGTCACCACACCGATGGTCAGGGCACCGAGGCTGCGGGCGATGCGGGCCACGACCGGAGCCCCACCGGTGCCGGTGCCGCCACCCTCACCCGCGGTCACGAAGACCATGTCGGCGCCCTTGATGACCTCTTCGATCTCGTCGGCGTGGTCCTCGGCGGCGCTCTCTCCCACACTCGGGTTGGCGCCGGCACCGAGACCACGGGTCAGCTCGCGACCGATGTCGAGCTTGACGTCGGCGTCGCTCATCAGCAGCGCCTGGGCGTCGGTGTTGATGGCGATGAACTCGACCCCCTTGAGGCCGACCTCGATCATCCGGTTGACAGCGTTGACGCCGCCGCCACCGATGCCGACGACCTTGATGATCGCCAGATAGTTCTGTGCAGCTCCCACGGTGGTCGCCCCTTCGATCGCTGGTTGGTCCTACGGCGGTTCTTAACCCTTACCCTCAACCTGAGGGTTATAGTTATGTCAACCTCGCCGTTCTCAGAACAGTAGGCAGACGTACGTCCTCAAACTGGCGCGACACGCGGACGCGGATCAGTTGTGCCGATCTCGTGCCTTCCGGTAGGGGCGATGTGGCAGAGCCCGTCCGGAAGAGGATCAGTCGACGCTCTTGCTGGTGACCGGCTGGCCGGGCACGGAGACGTCGTAGCGGGCCACGTCGGGCTCCGCCTTCATCAACGCGACCAGCACCTCGGCCTTGGTGTCGGACTGGGCGCTGCTCCCCCACACCACACGCTTGTCGTTGCGCAGCTCCAGGGAGATCGAGTCGACGGTGGTCACCTCGACGTGGTCGACCCTCTTGGCCAGGTCGGCGGGGAGCGCCGAGGCGACCGCGGCGGCCTCGCGGAGCGCGTCGGAGTTGGTGCCGGTCACGGTGTTCACCATCGGCAGGCCCGAGGGCGCCTTCTCGTAGTCCCAGAAGACGGTGCCGGTCTCGTCGAGCGCGCGGAGCCGGCCGCCGATGGAGACGACGGCCACCGGCGTACGTTCGGTGACGTCGACCCGGATCTTGTCGGGCCACTCACGCGAGACGTTGACCGAGCGCACCATCGGCAGCCCGTTGAGCACCCGCACCTGCACCGCCTCGAGGTCTGCGGTGGCCAGCGGCTCGCCGACCGGGACGGCCGCGAACTCGACGACCTGCTTGGCGCTGGTCATCTTCATCGAGCCGTGCACCGAGGTGCCCTTGACCTGCAGCCAGGTGGAGAAGTAGACCGCCCAGATCCCGCCGAGCAGGAGGGCGATGACCAGGGTGCCGACGATGAGGTAGCGCCAGGCGAGCCAGCGCCGGCGCCACTGGCGCCGGGCGAAGGCCTTGCGGCTCTTCAGGGTCGCCGGATCGACCGCGGCAGGCTCGTCCTGCGACTCCTCCTGCTCCGGTTCGGTGCTCGACTCCGCGCCGGCCGCGGCCTCCTCCGAGGCGAGGTCGATCTCGCGATCCCCCGTCGCCTCCAGGGCCTCGGCGATCTCGGCTTCCGCGCCCGGCCCCTTGTCCGCCATGCTCGCCTCCCCCAGCGTTACTGCTCTGCCGTACGTAGCCTGGCGAGCACCATCGGGCCCACCTCGGTCACGGTACCCGCCCCGAGGGTGAGAACCAGGTCACCCGGTCGGGCGCGGCGGGCCAGCTCGGCGGCGGCCTCCTCGAGCCCGGCGACGCTGGCGACCCGGTCCGGCGGCAGCGGCACCGCGTCGGCGACCAGCTTGCCGGTGACCTCGGGGTCGTAGTCCTCGCGGGCGAGGTAGACGTCGAGGACGACCACCTCGTCGGCGGCGCCGAGCACGCGGCCCATCTCCTCGCCGAAGATCCGGGTGCGGGAGACCATGTGCGGCTGGAAGGCGACGATGAGCCGCCCCTGCCCCGCCACGGACCGGCCGGAGACGAGGTCGCCGGCGATCTCGGAGGGGTGGTGGGCGTAGGAGTCGTAGACGCGTACGCCTGCGGCCTCTCCCTTGCGCTCCATCCGCCGCCGGGTGCCGGTGAACGACTCCAGCCCCGCCTTGAGCAGGTCGAAGGAGTGACCGAGGCGCAGGCCGACCGTCAACGCGGCCAACGCGTCGGCGACGTAGTGGCGCCCGGGGATCTGCAGGGTGATCCGGCCCAGCTCGTCGAGCCCGTCGACGACGGTGAAGGAGGAGGTGGTGCCGGCCAGGACGACGTCGACGGCGCGCACGTCGGCCAGCTCCGACTCGCCGACGCCGACGAATCGGCGGCCGAGCGAGTGGGCGACGTGACGCAGGTCGGCGGCGCCCGGGTCGTCGATGACCGCGACCAGGAACCCGTCGGGAGCCAGCCGCCCCACGAACTGGGCGAACCCCTCCCGGTAGGCCTCCTCGGTCCCCCACTGGTCGAGGTGGTCGGCCTCGACGTTGGTGACGACCGCGGCGTAGGGCTTGTAGACCAGGAAGGCGCCGTCGGACTCGTCGGCCTCGGCCACGAACAGGTCGCCCGAACCCTCGGCGGCGTTGGTGCCCGAGGCGGCCAGCTCGCCACCGACGGTGTAGGTCGGCGCGGCGCCCGCGGCCTGCAGGGCGACGGTCAGCAGCGAGGTGGTGGTGGTCTTGCCGTGGGTGCCGGCGACGGCGAGGACGCGGCGGCCCTCCATCACCGAGGCCAGGCCGGCCGAGCGCGGGTAGATCCGCAGACCCTTCTCCACCGCGGCGACGTACTCCGGGTTGTCCTCGCGGATGGCGGTGGAGACGATCAGCGTGTCGACGCCGTCGACCTGCGAGGCGTCGTGGCCGACGTAGACGGTCGCACCCTCCTCGCGCAGCGCGGCGACCATCGAGGAGTCGGCGCCGTCGCTGCCGGAGACCTGGATCCCGCGGGCCAGCATGACCCGGGCGATCGCCGAGAGGCCCGCTCCACCGATGCCGATGAAGTGGACCCTGCCCAGCTGCTCAGCGGGAAGGATGTGCTCGGGAACGGGAACTCTCATGACCTACCTCCTTGCGCCGTCTCCAGCACGATCCGCGCCAGCCGCTCGTCCGCGTCCCGCGGCACCAGGTCGCTGGCAGCCTTGGACATCGCCTCGAGCCGGGCGCGGTCGGTGACGATCGGGGGCACGTGGCTGCTGACCCACGCGGCGCTCATCTCGGCGTCGGAGACCAGCACGGCGCCGCCGGCGTCGACGACGGCACGCGCGTTGAGCGACTGCTCGCCGTTGCCGATCGGGAGAGGTACGTAGACGGCCGGGATCCCGACGGCGCTGGCCTCGATCACCGAGTTGGCGCCGGAGCGGCAGATCATCAGGTCTGCCGCGGCCAGGGCGAGGTCCATCCGGTCGACGTAGTTGAGCACGTGGTAGCCGGGGCCGGGCGAGGCCAGCTCGTTCTTCGGACCGATCACGTGGAGCACCTGGATCCCGTTGCGGGCCAGGGCCGGGTAGGCACCGGAGACCGACTCGTTGATCGTCCGGGCGCCCTGCGAGCCGCCGGTGACCACGATCGTGGGGCGGTGCTGGTCGAGCCCGAAGAAGCTGCGCGCCTCCGCGCGCAGCGCCCAGCGGTCCATCGTCGAGATCATCCGGCGGATCGGCAGCCCGATGTATTCGGCCTTGGGCAGCTTGGTGTCCGGGAAGCTCACCGCGACCCGGTCGGCGACCCGGGCTCCGGCCTTGTTGGCGAGACCCGGCATGGCGTTGCCCTCATGCACAACGATCGGGATGTGGCGCCGCTTCGCGGCGAGGTAGGCCGGCATCGAGACGTACCCGCCGTAGCCGACGACCACGTCAGGCTTGATCCGGTCGAGCACCTCGTAGGTCGCGTCGACCGCGCCCTTCAGGTTCGCCGGCACCTTCAGCAGGTCGCTGCTGAGCTGGCGCGGCATCGGGACCGGCGGGATCAGCTCGAGCGGGTAGCCCGCGGCGGGAACCACCTGGTTCTCCAGGCCGCGAGGCGTGCCGAGGCAGGTCACCTCCACGCTGGGGTCCAGACGGCGCAGGGCATCAGCCGTGGCGAGCAGGGGGGATGTGTGTCCGGCGGTGCCACCACCGGCGAGGAGGGCCTTCATGATGCGTCCGAACTTATCGGTTGCGTTGAGCGGACCGGTAAGCGGCTGCCTGGCGGGCCCGATCCTTTGCCAAGGCTTTACGCTGCTTCAGCGCCGCAGCTGCCGCCGGTTCACGACGGGCGAAGCCGATCACGACGCCGAGCGCCACCATCGACGGGATCAGCGCGGAGCCGCCGTAGGAGACCAGCGGCAGCGGGATGCCGATGACCGGCAGCAGCGCGAGCACCATGCCGACGTTGATGATCATCTGGCCCAGCAGCCAGACCAGCACGCCGAAGCTGAAGTAGCGGACGAACGGCCGGTCGGTCTGGCGCGCGACCTTGACCAGCGCGAAGGCGAGGGTCAGGAAGAGGCCGACGACCAGCAGGGTGCCGACCAGGCCGAGCTCCTCGCCCAGCACCGCGAAGATGTAGTCGGTGTGGGCCTCGGGCAGGTCGCCCCACTTCTGCTGCGACGCCCCGATCCCCTGCCCCAGGACACCACCCGAGCTGAGCGCGTAGAGACCGTGGGAGGGCTGCCAGCCCTGTCCGTGGAAGTCCTTGAACGGGTCCACGAAGCTGGTCAGCCGGGCAAGTCGCTCGGTGTCCGTGCTGATCAGGAACAGCACCGAGACGCCGATGATCGAGATCGCCATCCCGAAGAGCCGCCCGGGCGCCCCGACCACCCACAGCATCCCGAGCACGATCGCGAAGAAGACCAGGGCGGTACCGAGATCGCGGCCGGCGAGGACGAGCCCGGTAGCCAGCGCGATGCCCGGCAGGACCGGCATCAGCACCTCGTGGAGGCTGTCGAGTCGGCGCTCCTTGAGCGCGTAGACGTGGGCCGCCCACAGCACGATCCCCAGCTTGGCGATCTCGCTCGGCTGGATCTTGACCGGGCCGGCCCCGATCCAGTTCTGCTGGCCGTTGACGTCGTGGCCCAAGAAGATGGTCAGGAAGAGCAGCACGCAGGCGATGACGTATCCCGGCCAGGCCAGCCGTCGCAGATGCTTCGGCCGGATCTTGGAGGCGATGAACGCACACGGGATACCGATGATCACCCAGAGCACCTGCCGCCCGACGATCGCGTAGGAGTTGCCCATCTGGGTGTAGGCCCACACGCTCGAGGCGCTCAGCACCATGATCAGCCCGATGGTCAGCAGCAGCGCGGTGCTGGTGAGCAGCAGGTAGTAGGCGGCCAGCGGCCGGTTCAACGCAACCCTGAGCGCGTGGAACCAGGCCTTGAGATAGCCGAGGACCGACTTCGGGTACGCCTTGGCCTGCTCGGCCGAGCCGGTACCGGTCTGGTCGGGGCTGGTGGTCGTCACGGCCTACCTCCCAGTTGCGGTGCGACGTACGTCGATTACATTCTCGCCGCCGCCTCGGCGTTCGCCGCGCATCTCCCCCGCGTGTCGCCCTCACGCCGGCCGAGCCGCGAGCGGCTCGACCAGCGACCTAGAGTCGGCGGCGTACGGCGTCGGCGAAGGCGTCGCCGCGGACCTTGTAGTCGCGGAACTGGTCCTGGCTGGCGCAGCCGGGGGCCAACAGCACGGTGTCGCCGGGCTTGGCCAGCGCGGCGGCGATCTCGACCGCCTCCGCGAGCGCGGCCACGCCGTCGGGGTCGTCGAGCTCGACGACCTCCAGGTCACCTGCGTGGGCGGCGAGGGCGGAGGCGATGACGTCGCGGTCCTGGCCGATCAGGACGACGGCCCGCAGCCGGTCGTGGATGGAGGCGACCAGGTCCTCGAACCGGGCGCCCTTGGCCAGCCCGCCGGCGATCCAGATCACCGGGTCGTAGGCCTGCAGCGAGGCCTGGGCGGCGTGCGGGTTGGTCGCCTTGGAGTCGTCGATCCAGGTCACGCCGTCGGCCTCGGCGACGACCTCGATGCGGTGGCCGTCGGGGCGGAACGACTTCAGCCCGTCGCGCACGGCGGCCTGGGAGACCCCGTGGGCACGGGCGAGCGCGGCCGCGGCCAGCGCGTTCTGGACGTAGTGAGGTGCCGCGGAGGCGAGGTCGGAGATCTGGCACAGCTCCGCGGCGGAGGTCTGGCGCTCCTCGATGAAGGCCCGGTCGACCAGGATGTCCTCGACGATCCCGAGCTGACCCACCGCCGGGGTGCCGAGGGTGAAGCCGATGGCGCGGGCGCCCTCGACGACGTCGGCCTCCTCGACCAGGTGCAGCGTGGCCTCGTCGGCGACGTTGAAGATGCAGGCCCGCTCGACGCCCTCGTAGACGCGGCCCTTGTCGGCGGCGTACTCGGTCATCGAGGGGTACCAGTCGAGGTGGTCCTCGGCGATGTTGAGGACGACGGCGGCCTCGGCGCCCATCGAGGATGTGTAGTGGAGCTGGAAGGAGGAGAGCTCCACGGCCAGGACGTCATAGGGCTCGGGGTCCATCACGGCCTCGACGATCGGCAGGCCGACGTTGCCGACGGCGACGGACCGGAGCCCGGCCGTACGCAGGATGTTGTCGAGCATCTGCACGGTCGTGGTCTTGCCGTTGGTGCCGGTGACCGCCAGCCAGGGGGCGGCGTTGTCGGGGTCGCGCAGCCGCCAGGCGAGCTCGACCTCTCCCCAGACCGGGATCCCGCGCTCGCGCGCCTGGGCGAGCAGCGGAGCGGTCGGCCGCCAGCCGGGAGAGGTGACCACGACGTCGACGTCGTCGGGCAGCACGTGGGTGGCGCCCTCGCCGAGGCGTACGTCGGCACCCAGGATGCCGAGGAGCTTGGCCTTCTCCTGGCGCTCCTCGTCGCCCGGCGACTCGTCGAGCGCGATCACGCTCGCACCGAGGTGGGTCAGGTTGTCGGCGGCGGCGAAACCGGAGACGCCGAAGCCGGCCACGACCGCCTTCACGCCCTCCCAGGAGTCGTTGCGGCCGAGCTGGTCGAGGGATTCAGGGTCCATCAGATGGTCGCCACCCATTCGGCGTAGAAGATTCCGAGGCCGGCCGCGACGCAGAGGCCGGTGATGATCCAGAACCGGATCACCACGGTGACCTGCTCCCAGCCCAGCAGCTCGAAGTGGTGATGGATGGGTGTCATCCGGAAGATGCGTTTCGGGGTGCCGGTCAGGCGGCGAGAGAGCTTGAACCAGCTGACCTGCAGCATCACCGCGGAGGTCTCCATCACGAACAGACCGCCGAGGATGATCAGCAGGAACTCGGTGTGCGACAGGATCGCGAACCCGGCCAGCACGGAGCCGAGCGCGAGCGAGCCGGTGTCGCCCATGAAGATCCGCGCCGGGCTCGCGTTCCACCACAGGAAGCCGATGCACGCGCCGCTGATCGCGGCGCCGAGGATCGCCATGTCGAGCGGGTCGCGCACCTCGTAGCAGGTGCCGATCTCCACGCTCGGGCGGCCGCAGCGCTGGTTGTTCTGCCAGATCGAGATGATCGTGTAGGCGGCGAAGACGATCGCTGCGGAGGCCGCAAGCAGTCCGTCGAGACCATCGGTGAGGTTGGTGGCGTTGGAGGTGCCGGTGACCATGATCCAGAAGACCAAGAGCAGCAGGGCGCCACCGAGCCAGTAGAGGATCCCGTCTCCGCCGAGGAAGTGCGGCCCGAAATCGCGGATGAAGGAGAGCTGGTCCGCCGCCGGCGTGATGCCGTCGGCGTTGGCGAGGCCGGGATGGATCGCCACCACGCCGAAGCCGACCGCGACCAGCGTCTGCCCGACCATCTTGGACCAGGCACGCAGACCCAGGTTCCGCTGCATGAAGACCTTGATGTAGTCGTCCACGAAGCCGACGGCCGCCATGCCGACGAAGAGGAAGAGCAGCAGATAAGCCGTCGCGCTGGGTGCGTCGCCGGTGAGCAGCTTGGCCACGACGTAGCCGACGATGACCGAGATCACGATCGCGACACCACCCATCGTCGGCGTGCCGCGCTTGGTGCGGTGGGTCGTCGGCCCGTCCTCGCGGATCTCCTGGCCGAAGCCCAGCTTCGTGAACTGGAGGATCGCAAATCGAGTGCCGAGCAGCGAGAACAGAAGCGCAATCGCTCCGCTCAGCAAGATCGCTCTCATGTCAGCCGGGTGCCTTCCTTGCCATGCCGTTCCATGTCCTTGCCCCCGGGCCGGTGTGCATAGCGAAGACACCGGCCCCCGGCATTCTTCCCTACGGGTTCGCCGGCTCTGCGGCACCCCGCCGTATCAGCACATCGATCACTGTGACGCCAACGCCGCACGCACGACCTCGCGGTCGTCGAACGGGTGGGTGACGCCGTTGATCTCCTGGCCCGTCTCATGGCCCTTACCTGCGACAACGACGATATCCCCGGGTGCGGCGAGGTCGATGGCGCGCCCGATCGCGGCCCGCCTGTCGCCGATCTCCTCGACGCTCGCGCTCCCGCCCTCCGTGCCGTCGAGGACCTGTCGCCGGATGCTCGCCGGGTCCTCGGTGCGGGGGTTGTCGTCGGTGACGATCACGTGGTCGGCCAGGCGCGCGCTGATCTCCCCCATGATCGGCCGCTTCCCGGTGTCGCGGTCGCCCCCGGCCCCGATCACGACGATCAGCCGGGACTCGGTCAGCGGACGGAGCGTGCCGAGCGCGGCCTCGACCGCGTCCGGCTTGTGCGCGTAGTCGACCACGACGGTGAACGGCTGGCCCTCGTCGATCCGCTCGAGGCGCCCGGGGACGCCGGAGCCCTTGGCCAGGGCGGTGGCGACGTCGCGTACGACGCTCTCGTCCTCATACGCCTGGTGGATGCTCGCCAGCGCGGCGAGGGTGTTGCTGACGTTGTAGTCGCCGGCCAGCGGGCTGGCGGCCGGGAAGACGAGCCCGTCGGGGCCGTGGACGGTGAAGCTGGAGCCGTCGGGGCGCAGCTCGACGTCGGTGGCGCGCCAGTCGGCGGTGTCGTCGTGCAGCGCGTAGGTGAGGATCGGGATGGACGCCTCCGCGGCGAGGCGGCGGCCGTGCTCGTCGTCGATGTTGACGATGCCCAGCTTCGCCCGCTCCGGGGTGAACAGGTCGGCCTTCGCCGCGTAGTAGTCCTCGACCGTCTCGTGGAAGTCGAGGTGGTCGCGACCCAGGTTGAGGAAGACGGCGACGTCGAAGACGACCCCGTCGACACGGCCCATCACCAGGGCGTGGGAGGAGACCTCCATGGCGCACGCCTCGGTCCCCTCCTCGACCATCCGGGCGAAGAGACCGTGCAGGTCGGGAGCCTCGGGCGTGGTCAGTGGCGTCTTCACGTCCCGCCCGCCGATCCGGGTGCCGACGGTGCCGATGACGCCGGCGCGGTGGCCGGCGTCGAGCAGCGCGCTCTCGGCCAGCCGGGTGGTCGTCGTCTTGCCCTGGGTGCCGGTCACGCCGATCAGCCGCAGCCTGCCCGAGGGGTTGCCGTAGACGCGGGCCGAGAGCGAGCCGAGCACCTTGCGGGGTTTCTCGACGAGCAGCACGGGCACGTCGGCGAGGCCCTGGGCCTCCAGCTCGGCGGCGCCGGCGGCATCGGTGAGCACCGCGACCGCTCCGGCCTCGACGGCGCCGGCGGCGTAGCCGGCGCCGTGCGCCCGGCTGCCGGGGAGGGCGGCGTAGAGATCACCGGGAAGCACCCGTTGGGAGCTCAGCGTGACCCCGGTGACGCGGGCCTCGCCGCGGACGTCCAGACCGAACTCGCCGGCCAGCTCGGCCAGCGTCACCGGCTCGGTCACTCGCGGGCGGGTCGGGCTCTTCGGCTCCGCCGTCTCGTACGCACTGCTCACCTGGCGAAGGTTATCCGCCCGGCGGGACCAGGTCCCGCCGGGCCGACCTCAGGCGTGGCGCAGCTGGGTCAGCGCCGCGGCGCTGAGCTCGTGCGGCTCCTGGCCGGGAACGACGAGCACGACAGGTACGCCGGCGTTCCGCACGACCGCTGAGGTGATCGAGCCGTCGGCGAGCTGCGCGGCCCGACCCCGGGGCGAGGAGCCGATGGCGATCGTGCGGACCCGGGCCTCGGTGGCGTACCTGGCCAGCTCCACCCCGGCGCTGGCGTGGTCGCCGACGCTGTGCAGCACCAGGCCGGTCGCGGTCACCCCGCGGGCGGCGAGGCGGTCCAGGTGGGCGCGTACGGTCGCGGCAGCCATCTCCGGCTCCTCCGCGTCGATGGCCAGCTCCTCGACGACCTCGGTCTCGCGGACGTGGACCACCTCCAGCGGCGCTCCCTCGGCGGCGGCCATCTCCGCGGCCCGGTCGACGACGGCGTCGGCGTCGAGGGTGGCGCCGACGGCGACCAGCACCGGCCGGCCCTCACCGCGGACCGGCCCGACGGGCTCGAGCGTCGGCGCGACCGGCTCGGCGGTCTGCGCCGACTCGGCGGCCGTGATCAGCCGGTGGCCGCTGGCCAGGACGGGGATCGCGATCAGGAACGCCGCGGCGCCGACGTAGAAGGCCACCGACTGGTCGGTCGCCTCGGCGATCTTGCCCGCGGCGAACGGCGCGAGGCCGCCGCCGATGAAGCGTACGAACCCGTAGGCCGAGGATGCGATCGGCCGCTCCACCGGAGAGACCAGCATGACCGCCTGGGTGGTCAGCGTGTTGTTGAGGCCGACGAAGATCCCGGACAGGATCACGGCCACGATGACCACGGTCGGCGAGGAGACGCCCAGGCCGATGACGGCGAGCAGGGCGCCGAGACCGAGCAGGTTGACGTAGAGCGTCGGCGCGGTGCCGAAGCGGCGCTGCGCCCACGGCGCACCCCACACGGCGAAGACGGCGACCAGGATGCCCCAGGCGAAGAAGACCCAGCCGAGCTGCAGCGGGTCGTGCAGGTCCATCGGGTAGGGCGCGAAGCCGAGGAGGGTGAAGAAGCCCCAGTTGTAGAGCAGCGCCATGATGCCCATCGTCAGCAGCCCGCGGTGGCGCAGCGCGGCGAGCGGGGCGAGCAACGAGACCTTCTTCTCCGGCTTGGGCGTCGGCGGCAGGAAGACCAGAGTGGCGACCAGCGCGATCGCCATCAGCGCGGAGACGCCGAAGAACGGTCCGCGCCAGGAGATGCCACCGAGGACGCCGCCGAGGAGGGGGCCGACCGCGATGCCGAGACCGAGCGCGGTCTCGTAGAGGATGATCGCTCCGGCGAACCCTCCGGTCGCGGAGCTGACGATGACCGCCAGGCTCGTGGAGATGAACAGGGCGTTGCCCAGGCCCCAGCCGGCGCGGAAGCCCACGATGCCGTCGACGCCGCCGGCCGTCCCGGCCAGCCCGGCGAACACGACGATCAGGACCAGGCCGAGGATCAGCGTCCACTTCGCGCCGATCCGGCTGGAGACCCAGCCGACGCCGATCATCGCCACGGCGGTCACCACGAGATAGCTGGTGAACAGCAGCGACACCTGGGCCGGTGTCGCCTCCAGCTCCTCGGCGAGCACCGGCAGGATCGGGTCGACGAGCCCGATCCCCATGAACGACACCACGCATGCGAACGCGACCGCCCACACGGCGCGTGGTTGCTTGAACGGACTTGCGGCAGCTGCCCTGTGCTGGGAGCTCATTCTTCTTGCCTCTTCTCAGACATCTGTTTCGTACGCGTCGCCGGAAGGAAGGCGCGTCAGGACTCGAGCACGGCGTCGACGAGCCGGTCGAGGGCGGGCAGGGCCGCCGCGATGGCCGCGCGGTCGTCCGCGGAGACCCGGGCCAGGGCCGCGTCGAGCACACCGGCTCGCTGCCCGCGCCTGGTCTCGAGGACCTCTCGTCCGGCATCGGTGACCTCCACCAGGACCGCCCGCCGGTCGGCGTCGTCGGCGACCCTGGCGAGCAGCCCCTGCTGGGTCAGCCGGTTGACCAGCTGCGTCATCGCCGGCTGGGACACTCCCGCGACCTTGGCCAGGTCGGTGACCCGCTGCGCCCCGGTCCGTGCCAGTCCACCGAGCACCGTCGCCGCGGTCGGCGAGATGTCTCCCGCGGTCGACACCTCGCGCACCAGTCGCACCACCTTCTCGAGGGCGAGCGACAGGTCACGTCCGGAAGCCATACTCACAGGAGAAACATAACATACCTATGTTATATATCGGAAGTGGGTCAACCCGGGGCAGCACGGGTCCCGTGCTGCCCCGGGCTACCAACCAGTGGGCATCTTCGAAGGCTCGGTGCCGGTCGGCGGGACGCCGTAGCGGCGCAGGGCGAAGGACATGATCTGGGAGAAGACCGGACCGGTGACGGTGCCACCGCCACCGCCGTTGCCGGGGTTGTGGATGGCCACGTAGACGGTGAACCGCGGGTCGTCGGTCGGGGCGAAACCGCCGAAGGAGACCGTGGTGGTGCCGTCGTAGCACTTGCACTCGGAGTTGACCCGCTGAGCCGTTCCGGTCTTGCCGGAGACGCGGTAGCCGTCCACGGCGGCCTGCGGGGCGACGCCGTTGTCCGGGTCGTTGATGACCCGCTCCATCATCTCCGCGGTCTGGGAGGCGGCCTCCTCGGAGATGACGCGCGTGCGCTGGGCGGTGTCGGTGCCGACCTCGGCGCCGGAGTTGTTGGTGGCGCGCCCGGCGATGAGGCTGGGGTCGATGCGTACGCCGCCGTTGGCGATCGTGTTGAGCGCTGCGGTCATCTGCACGGCGTTGACCGAGATCGACTGACCGAAGTCGATGCGGTCCTCGTCGGCCGGGTTCCAGCTCTCCGGCGAGGCGAGCAGGCCGGCCGACTCGGTGTCGAGGCCGAGGCCGGTGCGCCGGCCCTGGCCGAAGGCGGAGAGGTAGTCGCGCAGCTGGCCGTCCTCGTACTTGTCCGCGGCCATCACGGTTCCGATGTTGGAGGACTTCGCGATCACCCCGGCCAGGGTGAACTTCTCCATGCCGTGCTCGTACCAGTCGTGGATGTCCGCGTCGCCCGAGCGGTAGGACCCCGGCACCTTGAGCCGGGTCGAGGGTGAGACGAGCCCCTGGTCGAGCAGGCCGGCGACGGTGAGCACCTTCTGCACCGAGCCCGGCTCGTAGACGTTCGACAGGGCATTGCTCCCGCGCAGCGCCTTCGGCGAGGCCGCCGGGTCCCGGGCATCGAAGGTCGGGTAGTCGGCAAGGCTCAGGATCTCGCCGGTCTGGGTGTCCATGACCACCGCCATCCCCGACTCCGCGCGCGACTTCTGCACGGCGTCCATCAGGGTCTGCTGCACGTAGTACTGCAGGTCGCGGTCGATGGTGAGGGTCAGGTCGTTGCCGTCGACCGGGTCGACGCGGTTGTTGGTGCCCAGCGGCATCCGGGTGCCGCTGACCTGGCTGGTCGCGTCGTACTCGGCGTGGCCGTCCTTGCCCGCCAGATGCTTGTCGAAGGCAGCCTCGAGGCCCGCGAGCGGGCCGTCGTTGCCCATGAAGCCGACCAGGTTGGCCGCGACGTCGCCGTTGGGGTAGTTGCGCAGCGGGTCGCGGCTGGTCCACAGGCCCTGGTAACCCTTGGCCTTCGCGCGCGCCACCACATCGGTGGCCTTGGTCGCGACGACCTGACGGTCGATGTACTGGAACCGGCTGCCGTCCTTGCGGAGCTTAGTGAGCGCGGAGGCGTAGTCGACCCCGAGCTCCTTGGCCAGGAACGCGGCGATCGCCGGGGCGTCCTTCTTCGTCTGCTTCGGGTCGGCCAGCACCATCAGCCCGTCGGAGGAGTCGGCCAGCGCCTCGCCGTCACGGTCGAGGATCTCACCGCGCTCGGCCGGCAGCACGACATCGACGACGTTCTCGGCGGCCGCCATCGCGGCGTACGAGTGCGGGTCGATGCCCTGCAGCTGCACCAGCCGGCCACCGAAGACCGAGAGCACCATCGCGACCAGGATGAAGCCGACGCGGAGCCGGATGTGCACCGGCCCGCGGCCCCGCCCGTTCTTGGGCCCCTTCTCAGGCCCCTTCTTCGGGGCGGGCCGCCGGGTCCGGCGCACCGTCCGCTGAGCCATCAGCGAGCCTCACCCGAAGGCGTACGCTGCTGCTCCTCGGCCTCCTGCTTCTCTGCCGCCTCCCGGGCGCGCTTCTTCTCGGCGATCTCGGCCGCCTTCTTCTTGGCGGCGGCCGCCTCGGCAGCCTTCTGCTCGGCGACCAGCACGCTGTAGGGCTTGGCGACCTTCGGGTGCAGCGGCGGGGTCGCGGAGCGGTCGGCCGGAGCCGCCTCGCCCTCGATCTTCGCCGCGGGGACCCTCAGCATGGCCGCGTTCTGCGGGACGACCATGCCGAGCTCCTTCGCCTTGGCGGCGATCTTGTGCGGGTCCTCCATCTTCTTCAGCTCGCCGTCGAGCGCCTGCTCGCGGGCGGCCAGGGTGGTCGCCTGCTCCTGCAGCTTCTGCTCCTGGAAGGCCGACTGCTGCATGGAGGTGTTGAAGACGAGCAGACCCACGACGCCACCGACGAGCAGCATCGAGACGAGCACGACGAACGGCAGCCGCGGAGCCATCGGGCCGGGCAGCGGCGCCGGGACCGCGGTGAGGCGCGTCTGGGTCTCGGCGGCCCGGTCCGGGCTGCGCACGGGCGCCTGTGGCGCGGCGGCGATGCTCATCTGGTTGCTCCAGGGGTTGACTTGGGAAGGTTGGTTCGGGGCTTGGTGCGCTCCACTGCGCGCAGTCGCACCGAGGCGGCGCGCGGGTTCTCCTCGATCTCTGCTTCGTTGGCCTGCTCGGCACCACGGGTGAGCAGGCGGAACGCCGGCTCGGCCTCGGGCGGCACGAACGGCATGTCCGGAGGTACGTCCAGCTTCGTCGCCTCGGTGAAGGCCCTCTTGGTGAGCCGGTCCTCCAGCGAGTGGTAGGACTCGACCACCACCCGGCCACCGACGCCGACGGCCTCGAGCGAGTCCGGCAGTGCCTGCCGCAGCGCCCCCAGCTCGTCGTTGACCTCCATCCGCAGCGCCTGGAAGGTGCGCTTGGCCGGGTGTCCGCCGGTGCGACGGGCAGGTGCCGGGATCTCCGCGTAGAGGAGCTCCACCAGGGGCCCGCTCGTCGTGAACGGGACCTTCTCGCGGCGCTTGACGATGGCGTAGGCGATCTTCTTGGCGAACTTCTCCTCGCCGTAGTCCCGCAGGATCCGCGTCAGGTCCCCCGCGGAGTAGTTGTTGAGTACGTCCGCCGCGGTCTGACCCCGGGTGGCGTCCATCCGCATGTCGAGCGGCGCGTCCTCCGCGTAGGCGAAGCCGCGCTCGCGCTGGTCGAGCTGCATCGAGGAGACGCCGAGGTCGAAGAGCACCGCCTGGACCTCGTCCAGGCCCTGGCCGGCGACCACGTCGAGGATCTCGTCGTAGACCGCGTGGACCCCTGTCCACCGGTCACCGAAACGGGCCAGCCGCTCCCCCGCGATACCGAGGGCGTAGGTGTCTCGGTCGATGCCGATCACGCGTGATCCGGGGATCCGCTCGAGGACGGCCTCGGTGTGACCGCCGTGACCTGTCGTGCAGTCGACCAGGACGCCACCATCGGCGAGCGCCGGCGCGAGCAGGTCGACGATGCGGTCGAGCATCACCGGCACGTGCTTCTGGTTCGTCACCGCCTCGACCCCCATCGCACGGCTTCGTCTGGTGTGTGTTCTCCCGTGTCTCTGTGGCAGAGCCACGGGCTGACAACGCCACGGATCCGCAGAGCCAGGTCTCATGCCCGCTCCGTCACCACGCTCCGTCATCACGGTGGGCCGTCCGGAGCCGGGGAAGGTGCCCCGGATGGCTGGATGAGTGGAGCGGGACTGAGACCTCGTCCTGCGGATCCGCTGTTGACTTGTCTTGTTTCTGATCAGCTCTGCTGCTTGTCGGTTTGTCGATCTGTCCCTTTATCAGTCCGTCGACTCGTCCAGGTCTGCGAACTTGGCCTGTGCACCCGCGGAGTACTCCGCCCACTTGGCCGGGTCCCAGATCTCGATCCGGTCCATCACACCGATCACCACGACGTCCTTGACGATCCCGGCGTAGTCGCGCAGGAGCGGCGGGATGCCGATCCGGCCCTGCTTGTCGGGTGTCGTCTGCTCGGCCCCCGCAAAGAGGACACGGGCGTAGTCGCGTGCGTCCCGAGAGGTGAGCGGCGTCTGCTGGGCCCGCTGCGCCTCCTGCATGAAGACGTCCTCGGGCCACACCACGAGGCAGTTCTCCTGACCTTGCGTCACGACAACCCCCTCCGCCAGTCGATCTCGGAACTTTGCGGGGAGGAAGATCCGGCCCTTCTCGTCGAGCTTCGGCGTGTACGTGCCCATGAAGAACATGTGCTCGCCCCCGCGGTCAGCTCAACGTGGATCGTTCCTCCACTTTGCCCCACCGTACCCCACAATCCCCCACATTCAAACCACCTTCCTCCCCCACGCGACGATTTCCCACCACGCCCCGCTCCCCCGGCCCGCGTGCGGCGGGAGGCCGGCGACGTACCCCTTGCGGGTCACAGTCGGGTCAATGCCGCAGACGCCCGTAGGCGCTACCCCGTACGGTGTTCCCATAAGCAGGATGAGTCGGAAGGACGCGACGTGACGACGCCGTTGGAGGCCTCATCGAATGGGGCAGAGATCGAGACATTGGTGCGGGTCGCGGGCCGCATTCGCGACAGCATCGAGAAGGTGATCGAAGGAAAGACCGACGTCGTCGACTCCACGCTGACCGTGCTGCTCGCCGAGGGACACCTTCTGATCGAGGATGTGCCCGGGGTCGGCAAGACCCAGCTCGCGAAGGCGCTGGCGCGCTCGATCGACTGCTCGGTCCGCCGCATCCAGTTCACGCCCGACCTGCTCCCGAGCGATGTCACCGGGGTGTCGATCTTCAACCAGAACACCCGGGAGTTCGAGTTCCGCCCGGGCGGCATCTTCGCCAACATCGTGGTCGGCGACGAGATCAACCGTGCCTCGCCCAAGACCCAGTCGGCGCTGCTGGAGTGCATGGAGGAGCACCAGGTCACCGTCGACAACGTGACCTACCAGCTGGAGTCGCCATTCATGGTGATCGCGACCCAGAACCCGATCGAGATGGAGGGGACGTACGCCCTCCCCGAGGCGCAGCGCGACCGGTTCATGGCGCGGGTCTCGGTCGGCTATCCGCCGGTCGGCTCCGAGATCGCGATGCTGGCCAGCCACAGCGCTGCCAACCCGCTCGACGACCTCGACCCGGTCACCGACGCCGTGGAGATCCGCAAGCTCGTCGGCGTCGTCAACCAGGTCTACGTCTCGGAGGCGGTCCGCCGCTACACCGTGGCCCTGACCGCGGCGACCCGCACCAACAACGAGCTCGCCCTGGGCGCCTCGCCGCGAGCGAGCCTCCACCTGCTGCGGGCCGCCAAGGCCCATGCCGCCCTGCACGGACGCGAGTTCGTCCTCCCCGATGACGTACGCAGGCTGACCGGTCCGGTCCTTGCCCACCGTCTTCTCCCCAGCGCCTCCGCGGCGATGCACGGCCGGTCGGTTACCGACATCCTCGAGGCCGTCGTGTCCCACGTGCCGGTGCCACAGGCCTGATCCACGAGGGAGCCACCCGTCATGCGCGAGGCACTGTCCGGACTGACCGTGCGAGGCCGGGCTTTCCTGGCCGCCGGGATCACCTCGATCGTCTGCGGGGTCCTGCTGGACCAGTCCACCCTGTCCCGGATCGGGATGCTGCTGGTCGCGCTTCCGCTGGTCACCGCGGTGGTCGCCGCCTGGGGTCGCTACCGGCTCGCACTCGTGCGCCACATCGAGCCGCACCTGACCGAGGCGGGTCAGCCCGCCAAGGTCGAGCTCACCATCGCCAACGAGGGCCGGATCCCCACCGGGACCCTGCTGCTGGAGGAGACGGTCCCCTATGCCCTGGGTGGGCGCCCGCGCTTCGTGGTCGACCGGATCGGGTTCGGGTGGCGCCACAAGCTCGGCTACCAGATCCGATCCGAGATCCGGGGCCGCTTCGACATCGGCCCGATGCGCGTGACCGTGGCCGACCCGTTCGGCCTGGTCGAGCTCAATCGCGCCTTCCAGTCCACGGTCCCGTTCACGGTCACGCCGAGAGTGGTCGCATTGCCCTCGACGCCCCTGACCGGCAACGCGACCTCGTCGGGAGACTCCCGGCCGAGGGCGTTCCTCGGTGGCAGCGCGGAGGACGTCACCGTGCGTGAGTACCGTCGCGGCGACGAGCTGCGGCGGGTGCACTGGCGCAGCTCGGCCCGCCTCGGCGAGCTGATGGTGCGTCGCGAGGAGCAGCCCTGGCAGGCCCGGGCCACCGTCTTCCTCGACAACCGGCGCTCGGTCCACCGCGGCCAGGGAGCGAGCTCCTCGTTCGAGCACGCCGTCGTGGTCGCCGCCTCGGTCGCGGTGCACCTGGTCGAGGCCGGCTACTCCGTGCGCCTGGTGACCTCCGGGGGCAGCAGCCCCGGCGCCGCTTCGGCAGGTGGCGGTGAGCTCAACTCCGGCTGGCACGACCGCGAGGGCCAGGCGGACGCGGCCGCCTTGCTGGAGGCGCTCGCCGTGGTCGAGACCGTGCAGCACCACCGCATCGACGCCTCCTGGGTCGGCGAGGCCGGACAGGGCGGAGTCACCGTGGCGGTGCTCGGCTCCCTCGACGAGGAGGACGCCGGAGTGCTTCGCCGGGTGCGTCATCGCACCGGGGCCGCGCTCGCCTTCTCGCTCGCCGTCGACGGCTGGAGCGCGGTGCATCTGGCGCCCGAGCAACGGCGGCCCAGCGGCGTACCACTGCTCATCCAGCACGGCTGGAAGGCGGTCGAGCTCGGCGTCGGTGACTCGGTGGCCGCGCGCTGGCGCGAGCTCGGCACCCGGGGCACCGCAGCAGGAGCGGCAGCGAGAGCGGGAGCAGCGCGATGATGACCTCCCGAGACGCGCGCGGCGTCGTGCCCGCCATGGCGGTGCCGCTGACCTGCTTCGCGACCGTCCTGTTCGCGCTGTCGTCGTGGGGTTCGTTCACGACCAGCCGATTCCCCTACCTCGGCCCGATCCTGGTCGCCGGCCTGCTCGTGGTCGCCACCGGCATCTCGGCACGGCTGCTGCGCGTGCACGCCTCGGTCGTGGTCCTGCTGCAGGTGCTTCTCGGCACCATCGCGACCAGCCTCCTGGTCGTGCAGCACCCCTTCCCCGTCACCGGCGGCGGCCGGGCACTGGTCACGGCCGAGATGGCCGAGGCGTACATCGCGTTCAACCCGTTCGACCTGCCGATGTCCGGGACGGGGGTGGCGCCCTACCTCATCCCGGGCGGTGTCGCGGCAGTGCTGCTGGCCGACATCCTGGCCGTCTCGCTACGGCGACCGCCGATGATGGGGCTCGTGGTGCTGGGCGTCTTCACGGTGCCGTTCAGCATCATCGGCGCCGGTGGCTGGGGCGGGGTCTCCTGGGTCGTCTTCGCGCTCACGGCGACCTCGTTCCTGGTGATGCTGCGCCTCGACCGTGCCCAGCAGCTCGGCCGCTGGGGCCGTCGCCTCGATGACGACCTACCGGTGGCGCCTGCCGCCGGGCCGGCGGTCATCGGCGTCTCCGCGGTCGTGATCGCCCTGCTCACCCCGGCGTGGCTGCCCAGCCCGAGCGTCTCTCTTCCCGGCCTGGGGCCGGGCGACGGCGACGGCCCCCTGCGAGTGATCAACCCGACCGTCGGGCTCTACGACGACCTGCGCCGGCAGAGCGACCAGGTGATGGTGTCCGTCACCCCCGTCTACGGCGACACCGAGACTCCCCCGTCCTATCTGCGTGTCGGGGCCCTGACCAAGTTCACCGGCACGGAGTGGACCTCGGGCAACCGCGACGTACCCTCCGACCACAGCGGCGTGGCCACCTTCGAGCCGCCGATGTCCGACCCGACCCTGCTGGGCGAGCCCACGACCTACCAACTGAAGGCGAGCGCCAAGTTCCAGTCGACCTGGCTCCCGATCTTCGCCCATCCCCTCGAGGTCACCGCCAGAGGGCCGTGGCGCTATGACGAGGACACTCTCGACTTCATGTCCACCGAGGGCAGGGACCAGACCGTGGCCGGGCAGAGGTGGCGGATGACCGCCGCCCCCGTCGAGCCGTCCCAGGAGCGCCTCCTCGCCGCCGGCGACCCCGGCGTCGGCGCCCCACCGGGCATGACCGACCTGCCGCTGCTCCCCGACGAGATCGAGGAGATCGCCCTGGAGCGGACCGCCGGCCAGGACCGGCCGTTCGCCAAGGCGGTCGCCCTGCAGAACTGGTTCCGCCACAGCGGCGAGTTCACCTACAGCCTGGAGCGTGACGTCGGCTCCGACAGCGCGGCCCTGCTGGACTTCCTGACCGACAACAAGATCGGCTACTGCCAGCAGTACGCCACGGCCATGGCCGTGCTCGCCCGCGAGCTCGGCATCCCGGCCCGGGTCGCCTTCGGCTTCCTGGGCGGCGACCAGGACGAGGACGGCGCGTGGCAGTTCCGCGGCCGCGACCTGCACGCCTGGCCCGAGCTGTGGTTCGAGGACATCGGCTGGATCCGCTTCGAGCCGACCCCGTCGGCCGCCGACACCAGCGAACCCGGCTACACCACGGGTGCGCTGAGCAATGCCCGCAACGAGCCGGAGGCGCCTGTTCCCAGCGCCGGCACGAGCGTCGCGCCGGTGCCCAACCGGCCGCAGCGCGAGGAGCCGGACACACCGGAGGTCGCCGACACCGGCGCCGAGGAGTCGAACGCCGGCGCCGTCTGGACCAGTCTGGGGATCGTGGCCCTGGTCGGACTGATCGCGCTCGCGGCGCCGGCCGTCATCCGGCGCCGGCGGCGCACCACTCGGCTCGCAGGCGATGCGGAGGCCGGCTGGACCGAGGTGGGCGACACCGCGATCGACCTCGGTCTGCCCTGGTCCGGGACCCGTTCACCGCGGGAGGAGGCCACCAGCCTGGCCCCGCATCTGCAGGGTCGCGAGCCGATGCTCGCGCTGCAGCGGATCGTGGCGGCCGTCGAGCGCAACCGCTACGCCGAGCATCGCGGCGACGTGGCGGTCGGGGACGACGTACGCCTGGTCTCGGCCACGCTCAGGGAGCACGCCGAGCGGCGTGCCCGTCGCCGGGCACGCCTGTGGCCGGCGTCGGTGTTCCGCCGCCGGCCGGTGCCAGCCACCGACGGACCGGTTGCGCGGTCCGAGCGGGAGCTGATCTCTTCCTAGAGGTCGTTCCTCTGAGAGGTCGTTGTCTCAGAGGTCGTTGTCGCGGCGGCGCTGCTTCCAGCGCTCGCTGGCCCGGTCGAGGAACGAGCTGCGGGGCGTGTGATCCCCGTCGTCCTCCTCGACCGCGGCAGCACCACGAAGAGCGGTGAGCAGCACGGAGGTCGAGGCCAGCATCACCAGGAAGCCGACCACCCCGACGATCCACATCCGTGAGATCACACCGGTCATCAGCAACGCGACTCCACCGGCGAGCACGATGCCCGCGATGACCGCGTGTCGACGTTGGGCACGGCGCAGGGCCGTGCCTCGGAGGGCGGAGGCGAACTTCGGGTCCTCCGCCGAGAGCGCGCGCTCCATCTGCTCGAGCAGGCGAAGCTCCTCTTCCGAGAGTGGCACCGTACCTCCCATGTCCTGTTGGGGTGTCTCCAAGTCTAGGCTGGCCACCCTGAAGGCGGTAGTAAGCCCAGAAAATTCTTGCCCCTTGACGTTCTGCCCCATGGCACAACCAAGTCCGATTGTGTCAACCGAACAGGCAGTTGCGTCAACCCCGGCCCTGATCGAGCAGGCTCGCGCGGCGGACAAGGCTGGATCCGAAGCGTTCGGCGACCTGGTCGATGGCGCGGTCGGCCTCGGACCAGCCACGCTCCCGCTCGCCGAGCACCAGCTGCCGGTCGGTGCCTTCGCGGGTGACCAGATGCTCCACCCGGACCCCGACCAGGCGCAGGGCCCGACCCCTGAGGTCGAGCTCGTCGTAGAGGCGGACGGCGGTGGCGTGCACCTCCTGGGTGACGTCGGTCGGATCGGGCAGCGTGCGGGAGCGCGAGATGGTCTTGAAGTCGGTGAACCGCACCGTCAGCGCGACGGTGCGGCCGACCGTCCCGGCGCGCCGCATCCGCCGGGTGACGCGGGCCGAGAGGCGCAACAGCTCGCGGACGATGTCCTCACGGTCGCTCAGGTCGTGGCCGAAGGTCTCCTGGGCGCCCGTGGACCGGTCCGGCAGGTCGGGGCCCAGCCGTCCGGTCAGCTCGCGCTGGTCGGTGCCGGTGGCGAGTCGGTGCAGGTGGCCACCGAGGCGTGGCCCGAGGATCTGGTGGAGGGTCGGCACCGGGGTGCGGGCGATGTCGCCCACCGTCTCGAAGCCGAGCCGCCGCAGCCGGGTCCTCGTGCTCGGGCCGACCCCGTAGAGCTCACCGACGTCGAGCGGGTGGAGGAAGCCGGGGACGTCCTCCGGCCTGACGACCACGATGCCGTCGGGCTTCGCCTTGCGGCTGCCGACCTTGGCCACGCTCGGGGTGGGCGCGACGCCGACCGAGCAGGTGATGCTCAGCTCCTCCGCGATCTGGCGGCGGATCCGCTGGGCGATCTCCTCGGGGCTCCCGAAGAGCCTGGTCGCTCCCCGCACGTCGAGGAACGCCTCGTCGACGCTGACCACCTCCACCAGCGGGGTGGCGCGGCGGAAGATCTCGCGGACCTGCTTCGACACCTCGGAGACCTCACCGAAGTCGAGCCGGACCGAGACGAGCTGCGGGCAGAGCCGTCTCGCCATCGAGCCGGGCATCGCGGCACGGACCCCGTAGGCCCGCGCCGGATAGTTGGCGCAGGTCACCACTCCTCGTGCATGACCCCCGACGACGACCGGCTGGTCCCAAAGCTCGGCGTGATGCCTGATCGCCACAGAGACGAAGAAGGCGTCCATGTCGACATGGAGGATCGGGGTGGCCTCCGGAGCGCCAGCGGAGGAGGTCACCCCGATCCTCCGAGGACGCGGACCAGCGCCGACTCGGCGCAAATGTCACGCCGGAGCGCTAGCGGAGGTGGGAGCGTTGCGCCGCGGCGGCGCCCCCCCGCGAAGCGAACCGAGC
>NZ_JBHVGB010000072.1:0-26489 GCF_042801335.1 Nocardioides sp. NPDC057577
GGGGTCACGCGCGCGCAGCCCAAGCCGCGGGCGCGGCGGTCACCGTTGGTGACCTGCGGGCCTGACGTACATCCTGGGGTCGGGCTAGGCGGCGGAGCCGTCGGCCGCGACGGGCTTGACCTCGAGGCGCTCCAGCACGCCGTCGTAGAGCTTGGTCAGGATGGCGACCTCCTCGGGGGTGAAGGCGTCGAACATGACCTGACGGATCAGCGTCACGTGCTCGGGAGCGGCGGCCCGGATGGCCTCGAGCCCGGCCGGGGTGAGGTCGACGAAGGCACCACGCCGGTCATCGAGGCACTCGCGGCGCTCGACGAGGCCGCGCGCGGCCATCCGCATCACCTGGCGTGAGAGCCGGCTCTTCTCCCACTGCAGCTTGTCGCCGAGCTCGTACATCCGCAGCGAGCGGTCCGGGACGTCGGTCAGGTTGACCAGGACGTCGTAGTCGGCGAGGGAGAGGCCGTTCTTGGCCTGGAGGTCGCGGTTCATCCGCGAGGTGAGCTGTGCGTTGACGGCGAGCCAGGCACGCCACGCGACCTGCTCGTCGTTACTGAGCCACTTGACCTCATCCATGAGGTACACCTTACCGAGTCGGATTCGGTGCGCTCAGCACCACCGCCCGCGAAGGACAACTGTTGACGCAGAAACTAGACTGGTCGCAGAGCCGCGGCCAGAGAGGATCCCACTGATGAGCACGTGGAACTTCATGGATGCATCCAGCAAGGAGACCCTGCTGGACCTCGTCCGCCGCGAGGCGGAAGGAATGTTCGCACTCGTCGCCACCGACGAGGCCTGGGGCGGCCCGACCGCCGCGGGGGAGTGGACCGCCGCGAACGTCATCGGCCACCTGGTCGACACCACCGAGACCTACTTCGTCGGCTTCGACGCCGCCGCAGGCAAGGGCGAGGGGCCCGCCCCGGTGCCGCTCACCGACATGGCCGTCCACGTCGACGCGGGTGCCCGCCAGCTCGAGGCAGTTCCGCGCGTCGAGCTGATCGAGCGGCTGCGGACGGCGCTGGCCCGGGAGCTGGAGATCTTCGAGGGTCTCAGCGCCGAGGAGTGGATGGGCCTCCAGGTCCCGCACAAGTACATGGGCCAGCTCCCGGCGGCGTTCTACCCGGTCTTCGCGCTGGTCGACTACACGCTCCACAGCTGGGACATCCGCGAGGGACTCGGCAGGCCGCACGCGCTGGCCGCCGACTCCGCCGACATGCTGATCCCGCTGTGCAACATCCTGTGGGCCAACACCGTCGCGCGTACGCCCGCGGAGAAGCCGATCGAGGTCGGCATCAACATCACCTCCGGCGCCCACGCCGGAGGCATCAGGATGACGCTCGGCGCCGAGGGCCTCCAGCAGGAGCCCGGCTCGCTCGAGGGCGTGGAGACCGTCATCGATTTCGACCCGGCCAGCTTCGTGCTGACCGCCTACGGCCGGATCAACGCCGGCACCGTCAACGGCGACACAACGGTCGCCGCAGAGTTCCTGTCGAGCTTCTACAGGATCTGAAGAGTCATGGCATGAGGAGAGCACGATGAGCATCGACATGGACTTCATCACGAAGGACCGTGAGCGGATCAAGAAGGAGTACCTCCGCGAGGAGGGCGCCCGCCCGGCCAGCACGGCCCGCGGCATCCACCACGCCGCGCTGCTCTCCTCGGACGTACGCAGATCGATCGACTTCTACCAGGGGCTCCTGGAGTTCCCGCTGACCGAGATCTTCGAGAACCGCGACTACGCCGGCTCCGACCACTTCTTCTTCGACGTCGGGGCGGGCAACCTGCTGGCCTTCTTCACGCTTCCCGGGCTCGACCTGGGCCCGTACGCCGAGGTGCTCGGCGGGCTGCACCACATCGCGATCTCGGTGACCTCGGAGAAGTGGGACTACCTGCGCGCCAAGCTCGACGACGCGGGGGTCGACTACATGGTCGAGTCGAAGACGTCGATCTACTTCAAGGGACCCGACGGCGAGCGGCTCGAGCTCCTCGGCGACCCGCTGGGGGAGATGTACGGCACCAAGGTGCTCTGATCTCACCGGCGCGGCCGGGACGGACCTCCGCCCGTCCCGGCCGCGCTCAGGGACGGTCGAACGGGTCCTCGGGCACCTCGAGCTCGAGCTGCTCGGCATAGACCTGCTCCTCGGCCCGCCGGTCGGCCAGCCACGCCGTCAGCGCCACGACGACCAGCTGTGAGCGGGACTCCGCGGCCATCTCGTGGACCATGGCATCCAGCACGTCGACGTTCGTCGCCAGCAGGCGCAGGGGCATCGTGACGTACGGGTCCTCGAGCCGTTTCGGCTGTGGGACGGTGCGCATGAAGGTGCCGTCGGAGACGGGCCTGGTCTTCTCGCGCAGCGCTGCCTGGTGGGCCCGGAGGAGGACCGGCAGCCGGGGGCGGGTCGCGGTGACGGCGTCGAGCATGACGTCGACCAGCGAGCGCGGGACCTCCTGGCTGTAGGTCTTCCACTGCGCGGCCAGGGATGCCGGCACGGAGAGGCTGATCGCCTGCACCGGCATCCCCTGGCGCCGCCCGGCGCCCTCCCGCTTGGATTTCGTGCGATGGGCAGGGGTGCCCTTGCGCGAGATCGGGTCGAGCTTGCCGGCTGGTGCTATTTCGGATGGTGCTGTCTCGGATGGGGCTGTGTTGGATTCAAGGGGGAAGTCCGACACGGTGAGCTCCTGTGGTGGGTGTGATCCATGTGTCAGGAGTGATTCTGTCGGACAGCACCGACAGTTTCGTGAGTGCGGGTGTCAGATCACCATGCTCAGCGCCAGTACGAACACCAGACCGGACACGGAGAGCACCGTCTCCATCAGCGACCAGGACTTGATCGTCTGGACGACGTCGAGGCCGAAGTACTCCTTGACCAGCCAGAACCCGGCGTCGTTGACGTGGGAGAAGAAGACCGAGCCAGCGCCGACCGCGAGCACGACGAGCGAGACCTCGGCGGTGGGCATGTTGGCGACGAGGTCGACCACCAGCGACGAGGCGGTGATCGTGGCGACGGTCGCGGAACCGGTGGCGAGGCGGATGAGCACCGCGAGGACCCAGGCGAGCAGGATCGCGGAGATGCCGGAGCCCTGGGCCCAGTCGGCGAGCTGGGTGCCGATGCCGGTGTCGATCAGCGACTGCTTGAACCCGCCACCGGCGGCCACGATGAGCACGATGCCCGCGATCGGCGGCAACGACATCTCGACGGTCTTGGCGATCTGGCGGCGGTCCATCCCGGACCCGCGGCCGAGTGTGAACATGGCGACGATGACCGCGATGGTCAGCGCGACGAGCGGGGAGCCGATCACGTCGAAGATCTGCTGGACCTGGTTCTCGGGGTCGTTGATGACGATGTCGACGATCGCCTTGGCGAGCATCAGCACGAGCGGCAGCAGGACGCTGAACAGGGTGACGCCGAACGACGGGCGGCGGATGTCGGTGGCCGTAGCGGCTCCCGGGCCGCCCACAGGCGTGGCGTCGTAGGTGTGCGGAGCCTCGACGACGACCCAGCCGCCAGCGAGCCGGCCGAACAGCGGGCCGCTGACGACGATGACCGGGATCGCGACCAGTACACCGAGCGCGAGCGTCGTGCCGAGGTCGGCGTCGAGGGCGCCGATCGCTGCCAGCGGACCCGGGTGCGGCGGCACCAGGCCGTGCATCGCCGAGAGGCCGGCGAGGGTCGGGATGCCGACGGTGATCAGCGAGACCTGCGCGCGACGGGCGACCAGGTAGATCACCGGCATCAGCAGCACGAGGCCGATCTCGAAGAACATCGGCAGGCCGATGATCGCGCCGACGAGCGCCATCGCCCACGGCAGCGTACGAACCGAGGACCTGCCCACGATCGTGTCGACGATCTGGTCGGCACCGCCGGAGTCGGCGAGAAGCTTGGCGAACATCGCGCCCAGCGCGATCAGCAGGCCGACGCTGGTCGCGGTCGCGCCGAAGCCTTCCCCGAAGGAGGTGATCACGTCCATCACGTTGCGCCCCGCCAGCACACCGACCGCGACGCCGCCGAGCAGGAGCGCGAGGAACGGGTGCAGCTTGACGTAGGTGATGAGGACGACGATCAGGGCGATCGAGGCCAGTGCGGCGGCGAGGAGTACGCCGCCGGAGGCGACCGGTGCGACCGGCTCTGGCGCGGCGAGGAGGATCATGCCGACTCCTTGGAGATCAGGTTGGGGGTGGGGTTCTCGGTGGTGAGGTTCTCGGTGGTGAGGTAGCGCTCGACGATCGCATCGATGTCCTGGTCGATGTCGATCGTCGTGCCCTGCTCGTCGGGGGCGAGGGGCTCGAGGGTCGCGAACTGCGAGCGCAGCAGCGATGGCGGCATGAAGTGACCCGCGCGGGCGGCGAGGCGTGCCTCGACCACCTCCGGGGTGCCGCTGAGGTGGAGCAGCCGGAGCCCGCGGGTGCGGCTGTGGAGCAGATCGCGGTAGCTGCGCTTGAGCGCCGAGCAGCTCAGCACCGCGCCGGTCTGCTCGTGCTCTGTGAGCCAGCCACCGAGCGTCTCCAGCCACGGTTGCCGGTCGTGGTCGTTCAGCGCGCGGCCCGAGGCCATCTTGGCGATGTTCTCCGGCGGGTGGAAGTCGTCGGCGTCGGCGAAGGGGACCCGGAGGCGCTGGGCGATCGCAGCGCCGACGGTCGACTTGCCGGAGCCGGAGACTCCCATGACGACGAGGAGAGGGTTCTGTGTCACGCGTCACAGGGTGCATTAAAAGGCATCCGTTTGGCAAGGCGACGTGTCATAACGGATTCTGATTACAGCGCGCTCGGACTGTGCGACTATGCCGCTGTGACGAGTTCGAGCGGTGAGGCCGTACACCGACTGCACCAGAGCGTTCGTGACGCGCTCGGGCGCCAGATCGTCTCGGCAGAGCTGCCGACCGGAGCCGTCCTGACGTTGGAGGGCATCCAGGCGACGTACGACGTCTCGCGCCCGGTGGCGCGGGAGGCGGTGCGCGTGCTCCAGGCGATGGGCCTGGTCGCGACCCGGCGACGTGTGGGCATCACCGTCCTCCCGCGGCAGCAGTGGAACGTCTTCGACCCGCTCGTCATCCGCTGGCGCCTCGACGGTGACGGCCGGCGCGAGCAGCTGCTGTCACTCTCCGAGCTGCGCCGCGGGTTCGAGCCGATCGCCGCCCGGCTCGCCGCCGAACGCGCCGAGCCGCAGCACCACGGCGACCTCGCCCGATCCGTCGCCGACATGGTCGTCCATGCAGCTTCCGGTGATCTGGAGGCCTATCTCGAGGCCGACACGGCCTTCCACCGAGTCCTGCTCAACGCCTGCGGCAACGACATGCTCGCCGCGTTCGGCGATCTCGTCGCCGAGCTCCTCGCCGGACGTACGCACCACCACCTGATGCCCGATACACCGAACCCGACCGCCATCGAGCTGCACGAGAAGGTGGCGATCGCCGTCCGCAACGGCGACCCCTCGGGCGCCGAGGAAGCCATGCGCGCCATCATCGACGAAGCCGCCGACGCCCTCGCCTCCGCCGACGACCCGCCGTAGGGGACACCGATTGGAGGCTCTGTGACGCCGTGCGGTAATGTTCGGAGCGCTTCGAGGGGAGAAATTCACTCGCGGTTTTCGGGCTGTGGCGCAGCTTGGTAGCGCACTTGACTGGGGGTCAAGGGGCCGCAGGTTCAAATCCTGTCAGCCCGACCGAAACAAACCGGCTCCGACCTGGATAGACAGGTCGGAGCCGGTTTTGTTCTTGGCTGTCTGCCACCAAATCGGATTCCTGTCGGATCGCCTCTCGGATGTTGTACGGAGTGAGCGGCCTGGGGAGGCGCAACGGACCCATCCCTTCGCAAGGAGCGAGATGACGTCACCACCAAGTGTCTGATCGTGGCGGGTCGGGGCGCTGGACCACGTATGGAGACGTTGCCAAGGTGCCGGACTGATCGCTGGCCAGGTGGACAGGTCCCCGCCGAGGTCCCCATCACGACGTTCAAGTGCAACCTCATCACTGGGCAGTGGACGAACCTGGTCGCGCCCCCGAGTGCATGAGGTGTGTGGGATCTGATGTCGATGGGGTGAGGCGGGTCAGCGACGGCCGCAGGTGCGGGACTTCGAGGACGCTAACGGACTCCGGCAGCCCGGCAGCCGTCGCGCTCGACAGGCTGAGGAACTTGCCTGCTCACGTAGGGGCGACGTTCCAATCACGGCGATCTTGGGTTGCAGTCAGGGTGAAGGCGCGCGGTGGCGCCCCGCGGGGGCGGTGGCGTGGCACTGTTTTGCGCGGGCACACCAGAAGTGATCGAACAACGTACTCGGATCGGGGACACGGATGAGACTCATGCTCGGGGTTGGGGTCGCAGGCTTGGTGCTGGGTCTATCGGGATGCGGGCCGTTTGATCGGGACGCGGCCTTGGAGAAAGACCTCCTGAAGATGGCCGGAGTCGAGAAGGTCGATGTCGATGACCGGCGGGTGGAGTTCTCTGACGTCAAGGAAAGCGACCTGAAGCCGGTCGCCGATCGGATCGCCGAGTGGGACGACGACGGCGGTCTCGCGACCAGGCTGGGTGGCTGGGATCTGACGAGCAACGGCGTAGTCGTGGGCTCAGACGTGGCGCGGCATCAACTGCCCGACGAGGCCGTTGCCGCGTTCGTGGAGTTAGCAGGGTTGGGCCTTGATCAATACACCTCTGATGAGATCAAGCCGTTTGGTGTGGGAAGGATCGATGACGCGTTCCGGGTGTCGCTCAAGGGCGTTGAGGACCCGATGGGAGTCACCATCACCGTGCTGAAGGCGCTGGGGGAACATGCGACTCGTTACGGCACGCTCTCGGTCGAGGCGCCAGGAGGATTTCATGTTCTGGTAGGGATGGACAAGCTCGACGCGAGCCTGATCGGCAGTGTCGTGACAGACCTCGAAAGCCTGCCGGACTGGAGCGCCTACGACGGCACGTCGGTGCAGGTCGGCGGCATCAATGAGAAGCCGAACCAGATCCAACTCATCTTCGATGTTCCCTTGGCAGACACGGTCGATGCCAACAGGTCAGCTCTAGCGGCGCAGGCGAAGCTCGTGAACCCGAACGAGCTCTTCGTGTCGGTCGCCGACGTGCCTTCAAAGGGATTCCTCCTTGTGATGGGCACCATCGAGGAAGTCGAAGGTGAGGTTGCGGTGCTCGAAGAGCTGAAGCGTTCGCCGATCGCAAGCGTTACCTACATCGGCGGTGGGACCGACACCTGGCTGGTGCTGACAGTCAAGGCGGAAGCCGACCTCCTCACCGTCGCACAGGACGCGGAGCGGGTCGGCGTCAGCCGGCTGGAGATGTCGATCGAAGGGCAGGACCCGATCAGTGACGAGGTCGAAGGTACGCCGGCAGAGTTGATCAAGCAGCTGAGTCGCTAGGCAATGTGTGGTCGGGCATCATCGTCTTCTGGATTCGTCAGGGGCCGCTTCAATCAATTCGAGCCTCGTGATGTTCGACCCTGCTGGCATCCCTGTGGCCCCTCCAACGATCCCGATCCTACGTTTTCTCGACCACCTGACCCCGCGTGCGCCCGGTCACGGCTCGGAGCGTAGAGCCGGGTTCACCCGGAGCGGGGGAGGCGATCGGGAAGGCGCCCGGGACAGCCTCGGCGTATGGCAGCTGACGAGTTCCCGATCCGCCAGGACCGGAATCACCTCCCGGAGCCGGAGTGGCGGTTCCCGAACGCGAGGATCACGACGTACGCCGCGGACTCCGAGCCGGACTTCCCGCCGACGAAGGAGGCCCCGGAGGGCGCTCCGAACATCCTCCTGGTCCTGCTCGATGATGTCGGGTTCGGCTGGCCGAGCGTCAACGGTGGCCTGGTGCGGATGCCGACGGCCGAGCGGATCCACGCTCAAGGTCTGTTCTACAACCAGTTCCATACGACGGCGCTGTGCGCTCCGACCAGGGCTGCCATGCTCACCGGGCGTAACCACCACTCGGTGGCCACAGGGGTGATCCAGGAGATGGCCACCGGCTATCCGGGCTACTCGGGCATCATCCCGAAGAGCTGTGCGACGGTCAGCGAGCTGTTGAAGCAGGCCGGGTACATGTGTGGGTGGTGGGGCAAGAACCACAATGTCCCGGACAACCAGACGAGCCCGGCCGGGCCGTTCGACAACTGGCCGATCGGTCAGGGCTTCGACTACTTCTATGGCTTCATCTCCGGCGAGACCGACCAGTTCTATCCGTCGCTGATCCGCAACACCACCGCCGTGGAAGCACCTGGGCGCCCAGAGGACGGCTACCAGCTGCAGCGGGACCTTGCGGACGACTGCATCTCGTGGCTGCGGGAGCAGAAGACGATCGCGCCCGATCGTCCGGTGCTCACCTACTTCTCGACCGGTGCCGCTCACGCCCCGCATCAACCGCCGCTGGACTGGCGCGGTCGCAACGCGGGACGCTTCGACATGGGCTGGGACGAGTACCGGGTCCAGGTCCACGAGAACCAGCTCCGCATGGGCATCATCCCCGAGGGCACCCGACTCACCGAGCGTCCGGACGAGATCCCGTCGTGGGACAGCCAGCCGGCCGAGCACCAGGCGTTGTTCAGCCGGCAGGCCGAGAACTACGCCGACTTCCTCGAGCACACCGACTACGAGGTCGGTCGAGTCCTCGACGCGTACGAGGAGCTGGGCGAGCTCGACAACACCATCGTGATCTACATCCTCGGCGACAACGGGTCGTCCGGAGAGGGCTCGCTCGTCGGCACCCCCAACGAGATCATGAGCCTCAACGGCCAGCAGCCCACCATGGAGGAGGCGCTGAGCTTCCTGGACACCTGGGGTATGCCCGGAACCTCACCGCACTACGCCGCCGGCTGGGCGCACGCCGGCGACACGCCGTTCCAGTGGACCAAGCAGATCGCCTCCCACTTCGGGGGGACCCGCAACAGCATGCTCGTGTCGTGGCCCGAGCGGATCGCCGGACGTGGTGAGGTCCGCTCCCAGTTCCACCACGTGATCGACGTGATGCCGACGCTCCTGGAGGTCATCGGGATCCGAGAACCGGTCGAGGTCAACGGCGTCGCCCAGCGACCGATCGAGGGCACGAGCTTCGCCTACACGTTCGCCGAGGCCGACGCACCGGGACGGCACGAGACGCAGTACTTCGAGATGATGGGCAACCGGGCGATGTACCACGACGGCTGGATCGCGTGCGTACGCCACGGCCGACTGCCCTGGGAGACGTCCGGGACGTTCTCCTGGGACGACGACGTCTGGGAGCTCTACAACATCCGTGACGACTTCAGTGAGGCGATCGACCTCGCCGACCAGCACCCGGAGAAGGTCAAGGAGCTGCAGGACATGTTCCTGGCCGAGGCCGCCAGGTACAACATCCTGCCCCTCGACGACCGCTTCGCCGAGCGTCTCGACGTCACGCTTCGACCCAGCTACTACTACGGACGCAAGAAGGTGACCCTGTACGCCGGCATGGTGCGACAGCCCGAGGGATCCGGACCGAAGTTCATCGGCGTGCCCATGCAGGTCACTGCCAAGGTCACCGTCCCTGACGGTGGTGCCGAGGGCGTCATCTTCGCGCTTGGCGGCGACGCCGGCGGGTTCGCTCTCTTCGCCTGGGAGGGCAAGATCCGCTACCACTACAACTACTTCGGCCTGCAACGCTACGACGCGATCTCGCCTGAGGCCCTCACGCCCGGGGACCACACGGTCGTATTCGACTTCGAGCCGGACGAGCCGAAGCCCGGAGTGCCGGCCTCGGTGACGCTGTTCATCGACGGCACGCAGGTCGCGCGGACCACCGTCGAGCGACAGATCCCGCTGCGTACCGGCACCGAGTGCTTCGACGTCGGCTTGGACAGCCGCTCGCCGGTCTGCCCGGACTACCAGGACCGCGGGCAGTTCCCGTTCACCGGCACCATCGACTCGGTCACCTTCGACTTCGGCGAGTTCGAGGAGCCGACCGGCATGGACCGACTCGAGCTCGCGACCAAGATGGACTGAGGTCACGGCCACTGTGGGACCGCTGGATCACCCGTCCGGGGTGATGAGAGACAGATCAGACGGCTTTAGGCTTCCAACTGATCCACGGCCGGAGGAGACGGAACCCAGGATGCGAATCTTGCGCGCACGCGTGTCCGAGCCGGCGACGTCATGACCGAGGATCGGCAGAGCGGCAAGAGGCTCCTCGGCCGGGTCGCCGGAGCGGTGACGGGAAAAGTCGTCGACACCGTCGACCCCGATATCGTCCTGGAACACGTCGACGTCAACGCGCTGCTCAGCCGGGTGGACCTCGACGCGGTCCTGGCGCGGGTCGACATGGATGCGTTACTCGCACGGGTCGACCTCAACGCGCTCCTCGCCGACGTAGACCTCGACGCCCTGCTGAAGGACCTCGACGTCGAGGCGCTCGTACGCCGCTCCGGCATCCCCGACATCGTCGCGGAGAGCACCTACTCGATGGCTGGTTCAGCCCTCGACGTCGCCCGGCGACAGTTGGTCGGGCTCGACGTCATCGTCGACCGGATCGTGGACCGGCTGATGCGACGGAGCGAGGACGACCGGCGGGAAGGGCCGCTCAGCCTGGTTGCGGCGCGAGGAGAGGCGCCCGACCCAGGAACGGCAGTGCGATGACCCGCCCGGCGCGCCGCTCGGTGTCCGGACACTATGCGGGAGCGATCAGCAGGGCGGCTGCTGCTGCCATCGACGGCCTCCTCATCGCTGGGCTCTACACGCTGGGCGTTGCCGGGTTCGGCTTCTTGCTCGCGACGTTCACGTCCATGTCGATCACCGACGACCGCTCGTCGCTACTCGGACTCGCTGCCTTCGCGATCTGGGCCTTCTCCTACGTCTTCATCAGCCTCGCCATCACCGGCCGGACGATCGGGAAGGGCCTGGCGGGGCTGCGCGTCGTACGCTCCGACGGCACTGCCCCAGGGGTGCGCACCGTCTTCGTCAGGACGCTGGTGTTTCCCCTCAGCGTGATGTTCTTCGGGATCGGCCTGCTCCTGATCGTGTTCCAGCGTGAACATCGTGCTTTCCACGACTTGATCGCCAAGACCTGTGTTGTCTACGACTGGGGGGACCGGAGCGCTGAGATGCCGGGACCACTCTCGGACTTCCTCAACCGCGCCCAGTCGGACTCACCGCAGCGCTGACGACGCCCGTGGGGTGGCCAGGGAATCGCGACCGGTCGTCATGCGCCTCGTAGCTCCAGGCTGAAGAGGCGTTTCGTCGCTCGGGTCTGAGCGACGTACAGATCGCGCCGGCCGGCGTCGCCGGCGGCTCGAATACCTGCGGGGTCGACGATGATCACCGTGTCGAACTCCAGCCCAGGAGCCTCGGGTGCGGCGACGATGGTCGCGCCGGCGCCACGCGCATCGGCCTCCATCACGATGGACCGCTGGGTGGTGGCGATGACTCCGATCAGCTCGCCGGGGTGCTCGTCGGCGATCTCGGTGATCAGGGTGCTCAGGGTGGAGGAGAGGTTCTCCGCGCTCACGTCGAGGATGCTCGGCTGCTCTCCGTGCCGGATCGACCTGGAGAGCTGCTGATCCGGGGCGATCTCGGCCAGCAGCGGCTCGGTGGCGAGCAGGATCTCGGTCGTGGTGCGGTAGTTGACGGACAGCCGGTGGTGAGCGAACCGCTCGTCGACGTACGGCTCCAGGGCCTCCTCCCACGACCGGACGGTGGTCGACGGGCCGGCTTGCGCGAGATCGCCGACGACGGTCATCGACCGGCTCGGACAGCGGCGCATCAGTGCCCGCCACTCCATCTCGGAGAGCTGCTGGGCCTCGTCCACGACGATGTGTCCAAAGCTAGACTCCGGGGTGCCGTCGACGAGCGCGCGCGCCTCGTCCACGAGGGCCAGATCCGCACTGCTCCACTGGGCGAGGCGGTCGGCGCCGAGGAGGGCGAGGTCGTCCGCCGCGACCTCGGGAAGAACGGCGGCGAGCACGTTGCGGCTGTTCAAGAGCTCGCGGACGAGATCCTCGGCGACGAGCCGGGGCCAGACCTGTGCGATCGCTCGATCGATGCTCGGGTCCTCGAGGAGTTCCTCGCGGATGCTGTCCCAGTCGATGTCCAGCTCGTCCCCGGACGCCTCGCTGCCGTCGGGTTGCTCGAGGCCCGCGAACCTGTCGAGGTCGATACCCAGGAGCGCCTCGAGCTCGTCCTCGAAGTCGGACATCTCCTTCGTGGTGCGCCGTTCCAGCTCGTTGACCAGGTCATCGACGACATACTCGGTGAAGAGCGATCGGGCGCGGTTGTGACCGATGTCGTCCTGCAGGGCCTGGCGTCGAGCGGCATCGACGACAGCCGGATCGAGCGTCACCGTGTCGTGGGTGGTCTTCAGCTCCAGCGGTACGCCATGAGGCTGATGGTTCCGCACCAGGCGCGAGAGGCCGTCGGCGAGCGCCGAGCGTCCCTTGATCCGGGCGATGTGGTCCGGCTCGCCGCATGTCGCCTCGATGCCCACCAGATCCCGCATCGTCGCCAGCTTCACGTCGTTCTCGCCGAGCGACGGGAGCACCTCGGAGATGTAGGTGAGGAACCGCTGGTTCGGTCCGAAGACGAGCACACCGCGGTCGGCGATCGCCGGGAACGCGTACAGCACGTACGCCGCGCGGTGCAGCGCGACGATGGTCTTGCCCGTGCCCGGGCCGCCGTCGACGACCATGACCCCGCGATGGGGAGACCGTACGATCTCGTCCTGCTCGGCCTGAAGGGTCGCCGCCGCCTCGTGCATGCGCCCGGTCCTGGCCGTGCTCAGTGCGGCCACGAGCGGGCTGTCGCCCACGAGGTCCCCAGCCGTCGGAGTCGTACCGTCGAGGATCTCGTCGTTGACGTCGAGGACCTTGCGCCCGTCGAGGCGTAGGTGTCGACGCCTGCGCATGCCCATCGGGGCGGCCATCGTCGCGGCGTAGAACGGTCGCGCGGCATCGGCCCGCCAGTCGATGAGCAGCGGATCGCCGGCCTCCGAGCGCAGTCCGATCCGACCGATGTGCAGGGACTCTCCGCCGGCGGAACGGTCGATCCGACCGAAGCACAGCGCGTGCTCCGCCGCACGCAGGTGCCTGATGCTCTCGGTCAGCTGGGCGACCTCGAGCTCTCTGGCATATCGCTCGGCAGGACCGTCGACGGGCGCCGCGATCGCCCGCTCCTGCGCTGCGCGCCTGATGCTCACCTCAGCCTCGAGAAGCGTGTGCATCGCGTCGATCGACCGCTGCTCCTCGCCGACCTGACCGACCCTGCCGAACTGCTCACCCACGTGCCCCGCCTTCCGTTGACGGAGGTCAACTATGGGTGGCAGCTCGGGTAAAGACAACGTTGATCTTTGGCCGGATCCGTGGCCTCCGCCCCAGGTTCAGTACCCGGTCCCTTGCTTGACCTGCTCCCGCTCGGAGGGATGGGCGCCACCCTTCTCGTCCAGCGTCGCGCAGGCGTCGGCAAGGTCACGGGTGAGGCGCTCGACCTGCTCGCGACTCATCGTCTCCTTGACCAGCGCACGCATGATCTTCACGTTCTCCGCGTGGGGCGGCAGCGTGTACGCCGGCACCATCCAGCCGCGCTCGGCCGAGAGCTGCCAGGCGATGTCGGACTCGTCGTAGGTCGTGCGGTCGCCGGTGAGCCGGAAGGCCACGAGCGGGAGCTGCTCGAGGTCGTCGCCGATCACCTCGAACCGGCCGCTGTCGCGGAGGTTCTTCGCCAGGGCTTTGGCGTTCTGCTGCATCTGCCTCATCACGTACGTGTAGCCGTCGCGACCCAGCCGGATGAAGTTGTAGTACTGCGCCAGCACCATCGCCGCACCCGTCGAGAAGTTCAGGGTGAACGTCGCGTCGGTCTTGCCGAGGTAGTTCTCGTAGAACACGAGCTCCTCGGCCAGGTCGGACTTCTCGCGGAACACCAGCCAGCCGATGCCGGGGTAGACCAGGCCGTACTTGTGTCCGGAGACGTTGATCGAGCGGACCTGCTCGAGGCGGAAGTCCCACGGGGAGTCGGGGTAGAGGAACGGCCACACGAAGCCGCCGCTGGCCGCGTCCACGTGCAGCGGGATGTCCAGACCCTTCTCCTTCTTGACCTCGAGCAGCAGCTGGTTGATCCCGACGATGTCGTCCATGTGCCCCGTGAACGTCGTGCCCAGCACACCCACCACGCCGATGGTGTTCTCATCGAGATGCGGCGCCACCTCATCAGGGCCGATGGTGTACTTCGCCTCCCCGAGCGGGACGATCCGCGGCTCGACGTCGAAGTAGCGGCAGAACTTCTCCCACACGACGTGGACGTCGCCGCCGAACACCAGGTTGGGGCGGTCCACCGAGGCGTTCGCGGCCTCCCGGTGCTGCTTCCACTTCCACTTCAGGGACAGGGCACCGAGCATGATCGCCTCGGACGAGCCCTGAGTGCGACAGCCGGTCGTCTCGCCGGGGGCGTGGTAGAGGTCGGCGAGCATCCGTACGCAGCGCTGCTCGATCTCGGCGGAGATCGGGTACTCCGCGTGGTCGATGAAGTTGCGGTGCAGGTTCTCGGCGATGATCCGCTGCGCCTCCGGCTCCATCCACGTGGTCACGAACGTCGCGAGGTTGCGTTGCGGGTCACCCTCCATCACCAGATCCTCGCCGATCAGGCGCATCGCCTCGACCGGCCGCATTCCGCTCTCCGGGAAGGCGGTCGACGGGGCCGCCTCGGTCAGGAACCGGTTGCCGTAGAGCGCTTCGGCGTCTGTGTCGCTGGGTCGTGTCATGGCTGAACCACCGTTCTTGTCGTCGTGGGTGTGTCGAATGCTTGGATGAACCCGCCGACCGCGAAGCACACTGCGCCGGCGAACGTCCCCCAGTTCACGAGCCCGGTATTGACCGCGCTCGATGTCGCCGGCCGGATGAAGGCGGCGATGCCGGCGAGGAAGAAGAGCACCGACCCGAGCTGGTTGACCGCGACGACCCACCAGCCGATCAGATGGGGCAGGATCCGGACGTGCCCCTCGCCCACGTCGAGCATCGCCAGGTGACCGGAGGCCAGGAAGCAGACACAGCCGGTCATGTCCGGCAACCAGATCCACCCGTCGGACTGACGCGGCGTGAGGCCTGCGGCGAAGGCGGCGACCAGGCTGACGGCGAAGAACAGTGTCCCCACGAACAGCACGAACGCGCTGAGCCAGCTGCGCCGGCGCTGCCGGAGGCGCCACCGGCGCCTGCGCTCATCGGTGTGGGGGGCGGTGTCGTCGTCGGCGAGCAGGATCGAGACGTAGCCACCGAGCGTGAAGAAGCAGCCCCCGACCAGGTAGGTGACGTTGACGACCGGCAGGCTGACCACGTCGAGCTGGGCGAGAGCCGCCCCGAGCGCGAACAACGAGCCACCGAGAACGAAGGCGACCGCGGCACCGAGGTTGAGCCGGGTCGACCGACGTGTCAGTACCTGGTCCATGGCGGCGACTTCCTCCCTCTTCCTACGCTCCGTCATCCTCGGCGCGCCAGGTCGCGACGTCTTCATCCGGCCCGGGTGAGATGAGGGCTGCCCACACCGACAGTCGGAGACGCCCGGGTCAGACCACGCCGTGCTCGAAGGCGAAAGCGGTCGCGGCGGTTCGGGAGCGGACGTCGAGCTTGGTGAAGATGTTGGAGAGATGACGGGCGACGGTCTTCTCGCTGAGGACCAGGTCCGCGGCGATCTGGGCGTTGCTGCGGCCGGAGGCGACCAGGCGGAGGACCTCGGCCTCCCGGGCGGTGAGGCCGGCGGGCAGGGAGGCGGGAGCGAGGAGGCTGTCGGCCTCGTCGGCGGCGGGCCGGGCGCCGATGTGGCGAAAGACCGTACGCGCCGCCTCGAGCTCGCGCCGGGACGACTCGGTGTCGCCGACGGCGGCCAGGGCGCGCCCGGTCAGCAGCCGAGCCTGGCTCCGTTCGTAGGTCGCTTCGGCCCGCGCCCACAGCTGCTGGGCCTTGCGCAGGTAGGGGAGCGCACCGGCGGCGTCGCCCGTGGCCAGCTCGACCGCGCCGTGCGCGTGCGCCGCCGCTGCCTCGAGCCAGACACAGCCGAAGTGTCCGGCCAACCCGTCCAGCTCGGCCGTGACCTGCCGGGCCCGGTCGCCCTCGTCGGCACCGAGCAGCACCTCGACGGCGGCGGGCAGGAGCCGGCATCGCTGCACGGGACCAGCGGTCTCCACCAGCAGCCGCTCGATGGCGGCGAGCGCCGCCGCGCCCTGGCCGCGGGCGGACCAGAGCAGAGCGAGGCCGGGTTGCGGGTCGAAGCCCCGGTCGGCCGCGCGCTCATAGGCGGCGTCGGCCTCGGCGTGCTCGCCGCGCAGCCGGAGCACCTCGCCCGCCTCGTACGCCGCGAGCCCGGCCGCGTCCGGTGCGTGCACCTCCTGGTAGCGCCGGGTCGCGAGCTCGAACTCCTCCAGGGCCGGTTGCCACTCGCCGTGCAGCCGCAGCAGCTGCCCGCGGTGGACGGCGCACTGGCCGGTGAACGTCAACAGCCCGGGCTGGGCGGCGCACCAGCGTTCGAGGGCCGCGGTCCACTCCGCCACCCGGCCGAAGTCGCTGATCTCCTGGCAGCCCTCGATCGCGGTGCAGTAGACGTGTCCGGCCACGACCGGGGAGGCCTCGCCCGCGATCACCCGGACCATCGCCTCATCGAGCAGGGCGAGGCCCTGCGCGACCCGTCCGGAGTAGAGCGCCATCCGGCCCTGGGCGCTGAGCCCCAGCGCGGTGAGGTCGGCCTCGCCGTAGCGCCGGCCGCGCTCGGCCACCGCGTCGGCGCACCGGCCGGCCGTGGCGAAGTCGCCGGCGTCGAGCGCGCGGAAGAGCCGTAGGAAGTCGACCCAGCCGAGCTCGACGCCGTCGTCGACGTCGTCGACGAGGCGCTCGGCCCGTGAGGTCCAGCCGCGGGCGAGCGCGCCCTCGCCGTGGACGTACGCGGTCATCGTGATCCGGAACGCGCAGCGGACCGAGCGACCGAGGTCGGCGGCCTCCTGGCTCAGGCGGAAGGCCGCGTGCAGGGCGGCGACGGTGTCGTCGTGGTGTCCGGTCAGCTCGGCGGCGACGGCGAAGTCCTCGAGCTCCTCGGCCGAGAGCGAGTCGGCGCCGACACCCGCCCAGGAGGCGTACGCCGCACCCCAGTCACCGCACGCGAAGGCTGACCGAGCGCTCTCCAGCTGGACGTCGGCCACGGCAGGCACCTCCACAGGAGAGCGTACTCGGATCAGGCGGCGAGAGCGGCCTGTCGCATCCGGGAGACGACGCGGTCGGCGACCAGGGCCGCGTCGCGCCCGGCACCGGCGAGGAGCATCGAGCTGAAGGCGTACTGGAAGCTGAGGCCGCAGAAGAACAGCCCGTCGGCCTCGGCCACCACGCCGCGCATCTCCCGCGGCCAGCCGTCCTCGTCGAGCACCGGCAGGTCGATCCAGCCGAAGGCCTGCCGGAAGCCGGTGGCCCACACGACGTTGGCCACCTCGCGCGGCGTGCCCTCGACCACGGGCAGCCCGTCGCGGACCTCCTCGATCCTCGAGGTGACCCGCTCGACGCCACGGTCGGCCAGGTCGGAGCGCTTCACCCGGAGCATCGGCCCGCCGTGGCGGCGGATCTCGGGCATCTCCTTGCGCCCGATCGGCGTACGCCGGGTGATCACGTGGCGCCAGGCGAAGAGCAGGACGGGGAAGATCACGTGCATCACCGGCGACTCCAGGCGCGGCGGGATCTGGCCGCAGTCGCGGCCGGCCAGGATCGTCGGCCGGGACTCGGCGACCTCGAAGGCGATGTCGCAGCCGGAGTGGCTGGCGCCGACGACGAGCACCGGCCCGTCGCGCAGCTGCCCGGGGCGGCGGTACTCGCTGGAGTGGAGCTGCAGGATCGAGGGGTCCAGCTGCGCCGAGATCGCCGGGACGTTCGGCGTACGGCCGAAGGAGCCGGTCGCCACCACGACGTTGTCGCAGGTCCAGGTGCCGCGGTCGGTGGTCACCCGGAAGCCGTCACCGTCCCGCTCGAGCCCGCTGACCCGGGTCTCGAGCCGCATCGGAAACTCGAAGGTGCGGGCGTACGTCTCCAGATAGTCGGCGACCTCGTCCTTTCCGGGGAACGACCACCTCTTCGCCGGGAACGCCATGCCCGGCAGGGAGTCGTACTTGGCAGGGGAGTAGAGCCGGAGCGAGTCCCACTGCCGCCGCCAGTTGTCGCCGACCCGTGCGTTCGCGTCGATGATCACGAACGGGCGGCCGCGACGCCGCAGGTGGAAGCCGGTCGCCAGGCCCGCCTGGCCGGCGCCGATGATGATCGTCTCGATGTGTGTGGTGTCCATACAGGTGACGCTAGGTCCGCACCTCGCGGCTCCGCGTCGGTCGAACGGCGCATTCGCCTGCGCTGGGTAGTGGGTCGATCTACCCATGGGGGAGCTGCCAGGAATTCCGAGCACGGAGCGCTGAGCCGGGGCGATACTCGGGGGATGACGAGACAGCCCCCGGAAGACTTCAGCAAGCTCCCGCCGTCGGTGCCGCTGGAGGAGACGATCGCCTACCAGCTCGAGAAGGAGGTCCCGCCCGGTCCCGAAGGTGGCGGTGACGCGGTCGACGGTGGCGGGGACGGCGACTGATCCTCGTCCGTCCGGATGCCTCACCCTTCTCGGGTGGTGCGCCGCAGAGCGTCCGGTTCCTAGGCTCGGCAACCGGTCACCCCACTTCTATCGGAGGACGCTGAGAGATGGGCTCGCATCAGGTCCCGACCCCACCGACCGCCAGGGCCGGGCAGGTGCTCGTCCCCGGCGGGCTGGATCTGCTGGGCAGCGATCGCTTCTATCCCGAGGAACGCCCGGCGGTCGAGGTCGCCGTCGGTGACGTGTGGTGGGATCCGCAGCCGGTGACCAACGCGCAGTTCGCGGCCTTCGTCGAGGACTCCGGGTACGTCACCATCGCCGAACGCGAGCTCGACCCGGCCGACTTCCCCGGCGCCGACCCGGCGCTCCTGGTGCCGGGTTCGCAGGTGTTCACCCAGGCGCCGGGTCCGGTGCCGTTGCACGACTGGACCCGTTGGTGGCGTTGGCAGCCCGGCGCCCAATGGCGGCACCCGGACGGACCCGCGACCGACGTGGGGAGCCGTCCCGGACGCCAGGTCGCGGACTGGACCGAGATCCCGGACCACCCGGTCGTGCATGTCGGTTGGGAGGACGCCCTGGCGTACGTCCGCTGGGCCGGCAAGGAACTTCCCACCGAGGCCGAGTGGGAGCACGCCGCCCGCGGCGGCCTCGTCGGCGCCGACTACGCATGGGGTGACGAGCTCTCCCCGGACGGGCGCCTGATGGCGAACACGTGGCAGGGGCAGTGGCCGTGGCGCAGTGACGACACCCACGGCCACGACCGCACCAGCCCGGTCGCCTCCTACCCGCCGAACGGGCACGGCCTCTACGACATGGTCGGCAACGTGTGGGAATGGACCCGCACTCCCTGGACGCCCGACCATCGTGACCTCATCGCCCCACCTCACGGCCGGGCCGGGGCGGGCGCGCCCTCGCGGCAGGTCGACGTCGCCGCGCCCTCCTGCTGCGGCGGCAGCCAACGCCCCGGCACCGGCGCCGACACGGTCAAGGAGACCGACCGGATGGTGACGAAGGGCGGGTCGCACCTGTGCTCGCCGCACTACTGCCGCCGCTACCGGCCCGCCGCCCGTCAAGGGCACGGCGTGCGTGACACGACGTCGCACGTCGGGTTCCGCTGCGTCGTACGCACAGGCGATTGAACCCGGTTCCCCCGGAAGGGGTGAGGACGGGAGCGGGGCGGGTGGCGAGGTTGTGCGTATGTGGGAACTCGCCGGGCAGCTGCTGCCGGAGATGGTCGGGCTGGCAGTCACACCGGCCGCGGTCGTCGCCTGCCTGATCCTGCTCGGGTCACCGCACCCGTACCGCAACGTCGCCTTGCTGGCGGTGCCCTTCCTGGCTGTCTACGGGGTGCTGTCGCTCGCCGCGCTCGCGGTGGGGCGGGCGGCCGACGCCGCCAGCGACGACCCGTCGACGATTCGCGGCTGGATGAGCATCGCCGTCGGCGTCGCCTTCCTCGTCCTGGCGGTGGTGTCGTGGCTCCGGCCGCGCCTGCGGCAGGCTGCCGCGGGCGCCCTCGCGGCGCGTGCGACGCACCGGGCGAGCCCGGAAGAGCCCGGCTGGGTCTCTGGACTACGTGACCCGTCCGTCGGCCTGGTGCTCGGCGCGGGGCTGCTGCTGGCGATCGTGAACCCCAACGTGGCCATCCTGGCCTCCGGGCTGGCCATCGTGGTCACTGCCGACGTGAGACTCAGCGCGCAGCTCAGCGGCATCGCGCTGCTGCTGGCGGCGAGCATGATCGACTTCGTGGTCCCCATGCTCGTGTTCGTGGCTGCCGGCGAGCGTGGGCGCGGATGGCTCCGGTCCGCGACGAAGTGGCTCATCACCCACAACCACGTCATCGGGATCGTCGTGCTCCTCGCCTTCGGCCTGCTGTTCTTCGGTCGTGGGCTCGCACAGATCATGGGCTGAGCGCCGACCGACGCGAACCGACCTCGTGGCCGGACGTTCGGTGATATTTTTGGGCGACCACCGAAGTCCTACTGAAGGGCAGTTTCATGTCGGTTCAGTTCGAAGTGCGCATCGATGGAATGACCTGTCACCGCTGTGTCGAGACCGTGACGAGCGCTCTCGGTGGCCTGGACGGGGTCGAGGGGGTCGTGGTCGACCTGAACCCGGGAGCCGTGTCCAGCGCCCGCGTCACCGCCGCAGGACCGCTCGAACCGAGGGTCGTCAGATCCACGCTCGCCAAGGCCGGATTCACGATCGCCCGCGAAACCTGACCGGCCGAGGAGTCGTCCGTGCCCGGCCTCGGCTCCCGTCAGCACTTTCCGGCCCTCACCGCCGAACCCGACCTCGTCTACCTTGACGCCGCGTCCGGCACCCCCTGCCCCGAACCGGTCATCGCCCAGCTCACCGCCGAGCTGCGCGGGCCCGCCGCCAACCCCGGCAGGGGCGGACACCCGTGGGCCCGGGACGCGCTGCGCCGCTTCGAGGACGCCCGCGCCGCCGTCGCCGCGTTCCTCGGTGCCTCGTTCCCCGACGAGGTCGCCTTCACCCGCGGCGCCACCGGCGCGATGGCGTTCCTCGCCGACCGCTGGGGACCTGCGGCGCTCGCGAACGGCGGCGACATCCTCTACTGCCCCGGCGACCACCTCTCGACGGTGCGGCCGTGGCTCCGGCTCGCCGAACAGATGCGTCACCAAGGCGTCCGGGCGGTGGCGTACCGCCGCGACCGTCTGGGGCGCATCGATCCCGGCGACTTCGCCCGCGCCGCGAGCGACCGCACCGCGATCGTCGTCGCCACCGAGGTCCACAACCTCCACGGCACTCGGACCGACCTGGACGCGCTGGCGATCCCGCCGGCCGCGACGGTCTGCCTCGACTGCTCGCAGAGCGCGGGGCGACTGCCTCTGCGCCTGGCCGGCTCCCGCGCCGAGCTCGCCGTCGTCTCGGGCCACAAGATGTTCGGGCCTCCCGGCACCGGCACGGCCTACGTACGCCGTGGGCAGCATCATCGGATCGCGGTCGACCGGGTGGCCGCGCGGAGCGGGCCGGCGCGACATGTCTCGCCGCTCACCGATGCCGCCGAGGAGGGCAGCCTCGACGGGGCCGGTGCCGCGGGGCTCGCGGGTGCGACCGCGTTCCTCGACACCATCGGTCTCGACCGCGTCGGCGGCCATCTGGCCACCCTGGCCGCCCGGTTCGCCGACGGCGCCTCCCGGATCGGAGGCGTCACTCTCCTCGGGCCGCCGGTCGAGTCGGGCCGACCGCACAGCGGCATCGCCGCCTTCGCCCTCGACGGCCGGGCGGGCGCCGATGTGGCCTTCGCCCTCGAACGCCGCGGCGTGTACGTACGTGCCGGCGACCACTGTCTGGACGGGCCGCGGGAGGACGCGGTCCGGGTGAGCTTCCACCTGTACAACGACGAGAACGACGTCGACCGACTCCTGCAGGGCCTCGCCGCCGCTGCCGAAAGGGACTGACACGTGCAGAACGAAGGCATCCGGTACGACCGCGCCGCCGCGGCCCGCATCCTGGCCGAGGTCGCAGGAGCCGACTTCCTGGCCGGCCCGACCCCGGCAGTGGCCGAGGTCTCGGTCGACTACCGCGTCGAGGAGCTCAGCCCGGAACCCGGAGGATCGCTGACCACCGGACAGCGGCGCTACCTCGAGTCCTACATGCGTCCGTGCGGACCGGACCAGGTCGTCAGCGCCACGCACCGCATCACCTGGCGCGACTCCCACGGCATCGCGAACAGCGGCCACATCGGACCGGGGCCGCTCGGCCCGGTGCTGCCGATCGCGGCCCGGGAGGCCGTGATCGCGGTGGGTGAGGCGATCGCCGGCGCCGATCCCGTCACCGCTCGTTCGGACGCGCTCGACGACGACGCGCTCGACGTCCTGGCCGACACGAGCACGGACCAGGAGCCCGCAGAGATCTTCCGCGTCGGAGCCGAGGCCGCCGGCCGCGCACTCGTCCAGCACGGCATGCTCGCCGGACAGGTCGGGATCGAGGACCCGGTCGAGTTCGCCGAGGCGATGTGCGACTCAGGGCTCTACGGCGCGGTCGCCTCGACCTGGTTCTGGGAGCTGCAGGCCTCCACCTACCGCAGGGGCATGATCCCCGCGCGCCTGGAGGGTTCCGGCGGCCGGCTGCGCTACACCGCGGACACCGTCGCGCTGCTCGCCGAGATGAAGCGCCGCACGATCACCGATGCCCACGAGGTGATGGACCGGGCCCGCGAGGACGGCCTGGGGGTGCGGGCCGCCATCCAGCGCTACCACGTCGAGCTCGACCAGATCTCACGACAGTACGCCCTGCTGCCGTCGGGGGAGCGGCCCGTCTGCCTCGGGCAGCGGGCCCATCAGGTCGACGGGCAGCGCGTCCAGCCGCTCGCCGCCGTCGCCGAGGCGCTCACCGGTGCGTTCCGGTCCGCGGTCGCGTCGGTGCGGATCGCCGAGATCCCCGAGTCCGCCTCGGTCCTGGGTTTCGCGGCGGGGGAGCAGGAGTTCGGCGTCCCGGACATGACCTGCCGGCACTGTCGGGTGACGATCACCGCCGTCTTCGACGCCCAGGCGGCCGAGCTGATCGAGGTGGACCTGCACGGGAAACGGGTCCGGGCCAGGTTCACCGACGCCGGGCAGCGCGACCGGATCTTCGCCGACCTGCGCGACTGTGGCTACACGGTGGCCGACGGGTGAGCCAACGCCTACCGCTGCCGGCCGCGCAGCACCCGATCGCCGCCCGCTTCCTCGCCGACTCCGCCGCGGTGGGCGAGGCGATCGAACGTTTCGGGTCCCCGCTCCACGTGCTCTTTCCCCAGGTCATCGCCGAGAACGCCGCTGCGCTCGCGGGTGTGCTGCGGCGTCACGGCGTGCCGTACGACATCTTCTACGCGCACAAGGTGAATGCCTCGGCCGCGTTCCTCGCCGAGGCGTACGCCGCCGGGCTCGGCGCCGACGTGGCCTCCGCGGCCGAGCTCGATCGGGCCCTGGCCGCGGGGTTCGCGCCGGACCGGATCGAGGCGACCGGTCCGAAGTCGCCGGCGTTCATCGAGCGGATCGCCGAGCTGGGGGTCACCGCCAACGCCGACGACCTGTGGGAGCTCGACCGGCTCGCCGCTGCCGCGCCTGCCGGCGGCGCCGTCCAGGTCCTCCTGCGACTCTCCGGCTTCGCCTCGCCGGCTGTGCCGCAGACCCGGTTCGGCATCGATCTCGCCGACGCCGATGCCGCCCTCGAGACCGTACGCCGCGCTACGGGGCTCCACCTGCGCGGTGTCGCGTTCCACCTCGACACGGCCGACCCGGCCGCCCGGGTGGACGCGCTGACCGAGTCGATGGCGGTCGTGGCCGCCGCGCACCGCAAGGGCCTGCGGCCCTCGGTGATCGACATCGGCGGTGGGTTCCGCCAGCGCTTCGTCGATGATCCCGAGCCGTTCCAGCGGTACTCGCGGACGCTCGCCGCCGCGGCGCCGGGGGAGCTGGTCTGGCCCGGCCACGACCCCGGCATCTCCCACAAGTACGCCAACCACCGCCCCACCACCGAGGTGCTGGAGCGGTTCCTGGCCGCCGAGATCGAGCGGCGACCGGTAGCCGAGGTGCTGCGCGAATGCATGCTCACGCTGTGGATCGAACCGGGCAAGGCCCTGGTCGACCACGCCGGGATCACCCTGGCCTCGGTGCTCTACCGCAAGCGCGCCGCCGGGCGTGACCTGGTCGTGCTCGACCTGTCCCGCAACCAGGTCACCCCCGCCGACCAGGAGGTCCTGCTGGACCCGGTGCACGTCGACGGGCGCGGTGAGGCGCCGGCGGAGGGCGTGTTCCTCGCCGGCCGGCTGTGCCTGGAGTCGGACCTGGTGAGCCGCCGCAAGGTGTTCCTCGAGTCCGAACCGAGCAGCAGCGACGTACTCGCGTTCGTCAACACCGCCGCCTATCAGATGGACCTGTCGGCGTCCTCGGCCGGCGGGCATCCGCCGCCGCCGAAGGTCGCGGCGGTCCTGGAGGGCGGACGCTTCGCCTTCGTCGCCGATCACCACCACGGGAGCTGACCATGCGTTACGACAGCGTGCTCGACATGATCGGCGAGACCCCGCTGCTGCGGCTCGATCCAGCCAAGCACGGCGTCCCGGAAGCGGAGATCTTCCTGAAGCTGGAGTCGGCGAACCCGTTCGGCTCGGTCAAGGACCGCGTCGCCTGGGGGCTGCTGCGCGACCACATCGACGAGATCGCCGAGGAGGAGCAGGTCGTCGTGGAGGCATCGAGCGGCAACACCGCGAAAGCGCTCCAGATCATCGCCTCGATGCACGGGGTCGGGTTTCGAGCCTTCACCAACCGGGTCCGGGTGCGCGAGGTGCGCGAGATGCTGTCGCTGCTGGGCACCGAGGTGACCGAGATGCCAGGGCTCTCCGAGTGTCCCGACCCGACCGCTCCCAACGACGTGTTCGGGGTGATCGGCGACCTCATGGAGGCTGAGCCCGGCCGCTACCACCACACCTCGCAGTACACCAACGAGGACAACCTGCGCGCCCACTACGAGCAGACCGGGCGCGAGATCTACCGCGATGCCGGCTCGGTCGACCTGCTCGTGGGCGGGCTCGGCACCACCGGCTCCACCCGAGGGGCCGCGACCTACCTGCGCGAGCGGAACCCGAAGACCGCCGTGGTCGGCGTCGTCGCCGCGGAGGGGGACTTCATCCCCGGCATCCGCTCGGCGGCCGAGATGTGGGAGGTCGGGCTCTTCGAGCCCGGCTTCTACGACGCCATCGCCGCGGTCGACTCGGCCGATGCGATCTCCGCGAGCCTCGAGCTCGCCACCCGGCACGGCGTGCTCGCCGGCCCCACCACCGGGGCGGCCTATGCCGCCGCCCGGGAACGGCTCCTGGCGGGGCCCGGGGGTCCGGTCACGGCGGTCGTCATCGCGTGCGACCGCATGGAGCCGTACCTCTCCTACTACCGGCACCGCCGTCCGGACCTGTTCGGCGCGGCGAGCCCCGCGCCCGCGGAAGAGGCACCGTCGGTGGCCCCGGAGGACATCGAGGCGTGGGCGGCCGCCGGCGAGCATGTGGTCGTGGTGGACGTACGCACGGCGCTGGCGTTCCAGGCCGGCCACATCCCGGGGGCGATCAATCTCCGTGACGACCTGCTCGAGCAGGTCATGGAGGCGGGGATGCCGTTCTCCGAGGCGTCCAGGGTGGTGTTCGCCTGCCCGACGGGGGACCGGTCGGCGCGATTCGCCGCCCGGGCCGCCGCGACCGGCCGTCCGGCCTACAACCTCGAGGGCGGCGTCCTCGGCTGGCGCGACAGCGGGCGTGCGCTTGCGGGCGTCTGACCTTCGTCAGACAGGGATGAGGACGAGCATCACACCCATCCCGGCAGCCATCAGACCATGAGCCGCGGCGGGGAGGCGGTGCCTACGGACCGCGGCAGCGCGCAGCAGCCACCAGAGCAGGCCGGCGAGGCAGACCGCGATGAAGATCGAGTTGACCACGACCGCCCAACCGGGGGTGTGCCCGGCGGGTGCGGCCGCCGTCGCGCCGCCGTGGCCCGCGTGACCCTCGGTGCTCGTGGCGTGGGTGCCCGCCATGAGGAGCGGCATCGCGGTGAGCATCCAGATCATTGCCGCATTGAGGGCGAGATGTCCGACCAGATCGGCCCGGCGGGCCCGGTCGCTCGCGCTTCGTAGGGCGGGCAGCAGTGCCACAGCGAGGAGGGCGAAGAGCGCGACCTGTGCCCAGACGGCGACACTCCACGCGATCACCCAGATCATCGCGATCATCGCGGCGCTCATCGCCGCGTGGTTGACGTGGAGGACGGCGTACGCATCCAGGCGGGGCCGTCTTGGTGGGCCGGTTCGTTCGGGGCCGACGACCAGAGTCCAGACGCCCAGGGTTCCGGTGATCACGAACGCGCCGGTCAGAAGAAGGTCCCACGGCGGTTCGACCATACGATCAAACCTAGTGCTTCAACGGGGCGAAGGTGGGCTGGTCTCCGAGATCGGGTCGCTCGCGTCGCGGGGAGATGCTGACCGAGTGACCTCGGTGA